>JACOSF010000262.1 GCA_016179005.1 Acidobacteriota bacterium
ACTTCGAGGCGAATGTCCTCGAAAAACTGGGTGTTCCACAGCGCCTGAAAATCGCGGTGCAGCGACTCTTCGTTGTAGACATCGCCCTCGCGGGAAAAAATGCGCGCTTTCAGGGTGTCGCGCGGGATGCGGCGATTGCCGACGATTTCAATGCGCTGGATGACCGTAGCGGAAGGCTGTTGCGCAAAAAGCGGAGGGGCTCCCGCCCCACCAACACACACAAGGAGCAGCGCGGCGGCCCAGCGGAGACAGAGTTTTTTTATCGCGGCCGTCGTCCAATTCAAGGCCGCTCCCCCAAACCCAAGATAGGTGCTCCTCGCCCGGTCAACCCCTGAAGACCAGGCTTGCGCGAGTAGGATTCTCAGTGCGCGACCGGGGTTGCTTCCAGAACCTGCCGGAAGCTGAGGGCGTCGCCGGAGACGTAGACTTCCAAAGTGGCAGGTCGCTGCAAGCCACCCTGAATGAGCGTCTCGGAAAGCGGGTCCTCGACGTACTTCTGCAGCGCGCGCCGCAAGGGACGTGCGCCGTAATTGCGGTCCGCGCAGGTTTTCTCCAGAATCCACTGACGGGCTTCCGGCGTCAGGACGATCTGGACCTGGCGGTGTATCAGCGTGTCGTTGATCTGACCAGCCAGCAAATCAATGATGCGAAGCATGTCATCATCCACCAGCGGATTGAAAATGATGATTTCATCGAGGCGGTTGAGGAATTCCGGATTGAACAGGCGCTTCACTTCGCTCATGACCATGTCTTCCATCTTCGCGCTGGCGGTCTCCTCCGAGGCCGACTGGAAGCCCAGGGCGGAGCGCTTCTGGAGATGGCGTGCGCCGATGTTGGAAGTCATGGTGATGATGGAATTACGGAAGTCCACCGTGTTGCCGATTCCGTCGGTCAGCTGCCCGTCCTCAAAAACCTGCAGGAGGATGTTGTACACATCCGGGTGGGCCTTCTCGATCTCGTCGAGCAGGATGACCGAGTAGGGCGTGCGGCGGATGCGCTCGGTCAACTGGCCGCCTTCTTCGTAGCCCACATAGCCCGGAGGCGCGCCGATCAGCTTGGAGACGGAATGCTTCTCCATGTATTCGGACATATCAAAACGGATCAGAGATTTCTCGCTGCCGAAGAGAAACTCAGCGAGGCGGCGGGCAACTTCCGTTTTGCCCACGCCGGTGGGGCCGAGGAAGAGGAAACAGCCGACCGGGCGCAGCGGCGATTTCAGGCCGGCGCGGCTGCGGCGGATGGCGCGGGCCAGCGCGGTGATGGCTTTGTCCTGGCTGATGACGCGCTTGTGCAGCTCCACCTCGATGCGCAAAAGCTTTTGCTGCTCGTCTTCCTTGATGGAGGTGACGGCAACGCCGGTCCAGCGGGCCACAACCTCCTCGATGTCATCGCGGGTAACGATGCCCGTGGAGGAGTCGTCCAGCTTGAGTTTCTCGCGGAGGGCGCGCAGAAGCTCCTTCTCTTTACGCTCTTCTTCGGAGTAGAAGCGCGCCTTCTCAAACTCATGGTTGGCGATAGCCGTTTCCATGCGGTGGGTGATGAACTTCACGCGCTTCTGCGCCTCGGTGATTTCATCGGGGAGCATGGACTGGCGCAGCTTGACGCGGGCGCCGGCCTCGTCAATCAGGTCAATGGCCTTGTCGGGCAGGAAGCGGTCCGGAATATAGCGGTTGGAATGATAGACGGCGTACGTGATGGCCTCGTCGGTGTAGCTGACGGCATGGAATTTTTCATAGCGTTCGCGCACGCCCTGGAGGACGCGAATGGCCTCCTCCTCATTGGGCGCGGAGACCTTTACGGCCTGGAAGCGGCGCTCGAGAGAGCGATCTTTTTCGACGGACTTGCGGTATTCGGCGGGCGTGGTGGCGCCGATGCACTGGATCTCGCCGCGGCTGAGAGCGGGCTTCAGTATGTTCGCGGCATCGAGCGAACCTTCGGCGGAGCCCGCGCCGACGAGCGTGTGCAGCTCGTCGATGAAGACGATGGCGTTCTGGCTCTCCATCAATTCCTTCATGATCGTCTTCAGGCGCTCTTCGAACTGGCCGCGGTACTTGGTGCCGGCCACGATGAGAGAAAGGTCCAGCGAAAGGATGCGCTTGTCGGCCAGGAAGGGCGGCACGTCGCCGTCAGCAATGCGCTGGGCGAGGCCTTCGACGATGGCCGTCTTGCCCACACCGGGCTCGCCGATAAGCACAGGATTGTTTTTCGTGCGGCGGCAAAGAATTTGAACTACGCGCTCGAGCTCGCGGTCGCGCCCCACGAGCGGGTCGAGTTGGCCCTCCATGGCGGACTGCGTGAGGTCGCGGCTGAACTCGCTGAGGAGTGAGGTCTCCTTCGGGCGGTTGACGGGAACCTTTTCACTGCTGGAGCGGGCCAGCTCCTCGCGGAGGGCGGAAAGCCGCAAGCCGCGCTCGTGGAGGATCTCCGCGCCGAAGCACTTTTCCTCGCGCAGGATGCCGAGGAGCAGGTGTTCGGTGCCAACGTGCTTGTGGCCCAGGCGCTCCGCTTCTTCCGCCGCCATGTTCAGGATGCGCTTGCACTCGGCGCTCAGCGGCACTTCCACCGAAGTCGAGATGCGCTCGCGGATGGTGATGCGCGCTTCGATCTCTTTGCGGATCGATTCGATGGAACCCTGCTGGCGCAGGAATCGGTTGGCCAGGGCCTTGTCCTCGCGCATCAGACCGAGCAGCAGATGCTCCGTCTCGATGTACGGGCTGCCGTATTGGCTGGCTTCATACCTCGCAAAAAATAT
>JACOSF010000263.1 GCA_016179005.1 Acidobacteriota bacterium
CGCTTCTAAGAGAATCGCTAAGCCCTCCATTTCGACTGCGTCCGCGGAAAATGCTAGTCGGCCTTTTTCTTTCGCCGCAAGAACGGTGTTATCCGAAGATTGAAAGGCATTCACTTCCCGCGCGCCGCAGGCGGCCGCAGCGTGCAGCAGTTCCGCGTCGCTCTTCACGAAGTTTCCGCCGGAAGCAGCGCGCACCGTCCGCGCCACCAATACATCGCCGATGCGATGGCGCGGCTGCAGCGCCCCCGCGAGGCCGGTGGAAATGCACAGGTCGGCGCCATCCGCCAGCGCGATCTGAAACGCGCGTCGCGCGTGCTGCGGGCCGATGCCTGTCAGGACCACGCAAACTTCCGCGGATCCGATTCGCGCGTTGTGCAAGGATGGCTCTGTGGCCGGCGCCCGGCGAAATCCGCGCATCCGCCGCCAGGGGGCGAATTCGTTTTCAACCGCGAAGGTGACTAGAATTTTCATCCTCTCCCAAATTTCACGCGGCGGCGTGCACCGCGCGGTGTTGCGCGTGCGGCCGGACGTAGCCGTTCGCTTCGTACCAGTGAACTGCGCGCTCCAGCGCTGCCTCTACGGGGCCGGGCTGATAACCCAGCTCGCGGACCGCCTTCGAGCCATCCACAAACATTTTGTGTCGCGCCATGCGCACGCCTTCCAGCGGAATTTGCGGCTCGCGTCCCAGCGCGCGCGAAAACGCATTTTCAACGAAGCCCGCCGCCATGGCCACGGCATTTGGCAGGCGAAACCGCGGCGCAGAGCGTCCGGTGACGCGGGCCAGCACGTCGAGAATTTCTTTCAGGGTCATATTGCGCCCGCCCAGAATGTAGCGCTCGCCGGCGCGCCCGCGTTCGGCGGCCAGCAGGTGCCCCAGCACGCAATCTTCCACCGGCACCACATTCAGGCCGGTGTCGAGATAAGCCGGCATTTTGCCCTGCAAGAAATCCAGAATGATCTTGCCCGTCGGCGTGGGCTTCCAATCGCCGGGGCCGACAGGAGCCGTCGGATTCACGATCACCACCGGCAAACCCTCGGCGGCGGCGAGAAAAACTTCCTGCTCGGCGAGAAACTTGGAACGCTTATAGTGCCCGATCATTTCTTCCAGCGTGGCCGCGGTCGTTTCGTTGGGCAGCGCGCCTTCGCGCGGAACTGCAATGGTCGCCACTGTGCTCGTGTAAACAAACCGCTCTACGCCCGCCGCGCGGGCCGCGGCGAGCAAGTTGCACGTGCCAGTGACGTTGGATGCGTAAATTTCGCGCGGGTCGCGCGCCCACAAGCGGTAATCCGCCGCAACGTGGAACACGCGCTTTATGCCTTCAAGCGCCACGGGAAGCGAAGCCGGGTCGCGCAGGTCGCCAGTGACGCGCTCCACCGCCATGCCGTCCAGGGCGCGGAGATCACTCGAAGCGCGCACCAGCACCCGCACGGAATTCCCGCGTGCGAGTAGAAGCCGGGCTACGTGGCTGCCCACGAAGCCGGTCGCGCCGGTAACAAGATCGTTCATAGAATTCTGAATGCCCCGTCCTGATACGCGGGCTTCGGGTCGGACGCAGGGTGCGTCCCCGCGTGCGGCGACGCATGGCCATTGCCGCTGCCATTTCCATTGCCGTGGCCATTAGTGCGGCCGTTCGAACCGTTTTTCCGGCCGTTCCCGCCGCCCATCTGCCCGGTGAGCTGCCATTTGAGCATTTTCCAGTTGTCGCCGAGTTTGCGGTGCGCGCCGAGCACGGCCGAGGGCTCGAAGCCCACGTGGACCATGCAGTCCTCGCAGCGCGGGTCGCGGCCGCGACCGTAGGAATCCCACCGCGTTTTTTCGACGAAATCCTTGAAGGAGTCGTGATGCGCGTCGGTCATCAGGTAGCAAGGCCCCTTCCATCCGCGCGGGTTGTAGGTGGGGTTGCCCCAGGCCGTGCACATCAGCTCGCGCTCGCCCCGCAGGTACTCCATGTAGATGGGCGACATCATCAGGTTGTACCTTTCCAGCAGCGTGCACGCCAGGCGGAATTTTTCGCGGATTTCCTCGCGCGACATGAAAA
>JACOSF010000264.1 GCA_016179005.1 Acidobacteriota bacterium
CAGGTGCGTTCCCTTGGTTCCCGTGTACGTGAATTCAATCGTGTACACCTGCGAAAGCTGCGTCTCCATCGCCACATTCCACATCTGCGCGTAGCCCACTTGATAGAAGGGGTCCACGGCGATGGTGTTGGGCACGCTGCCGGGCGTCACCGGCGGAAACCCGTTTTGCAGCGTCAACAAATTGGTCGTCGTGGTCTGCCGCGTCTGCGCTTGCGCGTGCGGCGGCTGGTTGGCCATCGACGCGGCGAGCTGGTTGTAGATGGAAAGGTTGTGGAACATTCCGTAGCCCGCGCGGATGCTCATGCCCCGCCCGCGGCCCATCTTCACCGGCACGCGCCACGCGATCCCCAGCCGCGGCGAAAAATTGTTGTAATCGCCGTGCACCAGCGCCCGTGGAAACTTTCCGTGGAACGGCGAAGTCCCTCCCGGCAGCACCGTGGCCACCGCCGTGATCGCGTTATTCATGTCCAGGTTGGTGATCTTGTCGAACAGCTCGATAGGCGGTGTCTGCAATTCGTAGCGCAGACCGTAGGTCAGGGTGAACCGTGGATGTACCCGCCAGTCGTCCTGCGCGTAGAAACTGAATCCCCAGCTTCGGAAATACGTGTTCGAGCTCCCGAACCTCACCGTAGTGGACTGCGGCAGCCCCAGCAGAAAGTCTGCGAAGTCGTAGCCGGTTCCCGCGACGGGGTTGCCCGCCGCGGTGAGCTGGCTGGTCATCAGCCCGGTGAACGTAAACGATCCGCGCGCGATGGGATCGTTTTTCGTGTTGATCTGCATCCGCCGGATTTCTCCGCCCCCTCGGATCGTATGTTTCGTGTGTACGTAGCTCACCGTGTCCATGAACCGCAACGTCTGGTTATGCCGCAGCGCCGGCACTGGGTCGTTCAGGTCGGTGAAATTCGTGTAGTTGATTTGCGGCACGCCGAAGTTGATCGGCGCCGTCGAGACGCCCGTAATCCCCAGGGTTCCCGCGATGTTGTTCTTGAAGGCGTACAGGTTCAGCGAATCCGAACTGTTCCGGCTCCAGATGATCCGCGAGTCGTGCAGCAGCCGCTGCGTAAACTGCTGCGTCAGACCGATCCCCGCGTTCTGCCCCAGCGATGACTGCGTTCCGCGCAGCGCCGGATAGTTCACGATGCTCTGCGACCGCACCGAGTTCAGTCCGTAGTTCACCTGCAAATTCAGCTTTGGCGAAATCGTGTGCAGCACGCGGATGTTGAAGTTGTCCATGGACTGCGGCACGCGCCCTTGCAGGTGGAAGTTTTGCGCCGTCCCCGCCAGGGTCGGCAGCGGCACAAACGCCAGCAGGCCCACCGCTGCGGCGTCTAGCCGCCCCGTGGGAATCACGCTTCCGAATGTCGTCCGCGGCCCGTTCAGGTTCGACATCGGGTCGTACAGTTGCAGCCCGCGCGACGTAAAATCCCCGCCGCGCTCCTCGAGCGTCGGCACAGTCGCAAACGTATCCACCGGATTGCGGTTCCGCGAAAGCTGGTAGTTGGCGAAAAAAAACGTCTTCTCCCGCCCGTCGTACACGTGCGGGATGCGCAGCGGCCCGCCCAGGTTGACTCCGAAGGATTCCTGATAACTCGCAATCTTGGCCGGATTCGCGGACGTCAGTGAATACGGCCGCGCGTTCCACACCGAATTGCTGTAGCGGTTGTTGAAGCCGAACCGGAACCGGTTTGCCGCCAGCCGCAGCATCCGCTGCATGCCCCACAATGCATCCATGCCGCCCGGGCCTACCTGCTGGAGTTGTCCCTGTCCTCCGCCGCCCTGCTGGCCTTGAGTGCGCTGTCCGCCCTGACCCTGTTGTCTCTGGCCCTGTGCCTGACCGCCGCGTCCCGCCTGGCCCTGGCCCTGACCCCCGCGCCCTTGCTGCGGAGGTCCGCCCGGCCCACCCGGCCCTACGTTCTGCACAAAGATCATCGCGCTGCCGCCCTCAAGCATTCCGCCCTGACCCGGCACGCCGCCCGGGAATCCGCCGCCGGCTCCGCCCGGAAATACGCCCGCGCCTCCAAATCCTCCCGCCGCGGCCATTGCGGCCAGCATGGACGGATCCATTCCGCCGAACATCATCTGGATTCCGCCGCCCGCCGCCCCGCGCCCCACCGTTCCGTTGATCAGAAACGCATCCGACGACGACGCTTCTCCCAGCGGCCCGGCGTCAATGGGTGCACCTGTATCCGGCCCGCCCGGCGGCGGGTTCGCCTGTCCCGTGGGATCCACTTGCTGGAACCCGCCTTGCCCGAGCCGTTGACGTATCGCGTCGGCCACGGCCTGTGCGTTTGGCTGCTGGCCCGGCCGCTGACCCGGAGGAGTTTGCCCCGGCGCCACCGTGCGCTGTCCTGGCTGGCCCTGCGCGCTTTTTTGTGCGGGAGGTTTCTGTCCAGTCGGCTGGGGAGTCTTTACCGCTTCGGGCTTTGTACCCTCCGGCGTCCCTGCCGCTTCCGGCTTCTTTTCTGCCGGCTTTTCCGCCGCCCCCGGCGTCGCGATCCGCAGCGTAACGTCTGTTCCACTGCTGCCCTCGGACTTGATTTCGGCCTCCACGCTCGCCGCTTCGAATCCCATTTGCTGCACTTCGATGCGGTAGCGCCCCGCTGGCAATCCGGGGAATTCGTACTTGCCGTTCTCGTCCGTCCAGCTCACCCAGCCCTGCCCGCTCGCCAGTTGAATGAGTCGTACCGTAGCTCCGGGCACCGGTGTTTTCTCTGCCGTGCGCACCACGCCCGCAACGCGGACCCCGTGCTGCGGGGCCGGAGCAGCTTCCTGGGTTCCCTGCGCCGCGGCCACCACGGCGGAGAAAGCCAGCAAGAGAATAATGTAGATTGCGTAAAGCGTTTTCCGCCTCATCCCAAAACCTTCCCTCTGACCTGGAAGCGCGATTCCTCGCCGTTTGGCTGCACTTATAGACGTATTGC
>JACOSF010000285.1 GCA_016179005.1 Acidobacteriota bacterium
CCCATGTTTTCCCCGTCGTTCTTGTTTTCATCTCTGTTGATCTGCGTTCATCTGCGGTTACGTTTTTGCCTTTTGGCTTCATCTGCGTTTATCTGCGTTCGTCTTTGGATTCAGTGTTTGTCCAGCCAAACTAATTTCGTGCGCGTCTGGAAACAAATGGAAGACGTGCTGTTCCCCTCGCTGCGCCTCTCGACGCACGAGCGCGCGCTGTACGTCCACCTGGTGCGGCACTCCCGCCTCGAAGGACGCCGCACCGTCCGCGTCTCGCGCAACGACCTCGCCTGCGCTTCCGGCCTCTGCTCCTCGACCGCGCGACACTATCTCCGCACTCTCGCCCGCAAACAAGTCGTGCGCTTTCTCGAACGCAGCGGCCGCGGCTGCCTCCTGGAAGTCCTCCTGCCCAACGAAATCGTCGCCGGCCTGGCACACTCCCCGGCATCCAAAGAACTCGTCTTCGCCGTCCGCGAAGTCGCACGCGACTCCGCCGGCCAGCCCCGCGCTTGGCCGCGTACCGACCACTTCCGCAGCCCACGCTTCCGCGCCCGCATCCTCAAACGCGACGCCGGCCAGTGCTTCTATTGTCTGCGCCCTCTCCGCCCCGGCGAATGGACCCTCGACCATGTGAATCCGGCTTGCCGTGGCGGTTCGGACGCGGCTTCCAATGTCGTTGCTTCTTGCATTCCTTGCAATTGGGAGAAAGGCCAGACTTCGGCGGAGGATTTCCTTCGCGGCCTGAGAAGAAAGAAAATCTTATCGCCAGCTCAGCTTCGTTCGCGTCTGCGTCGCTTGCGTTCGATGTAGGTCCTCTCGCCACTCGCCACTGCATTCTCGACCTGCCACCTGTAACCTCTTCTTGATGTAAGGGCGCATCTTTTGCGTTCTGTGCATCCCGACGGTTTTTGTCGGGAAGACCGCCCGCCTTGCTTCTAACCTTCCAACGCGCTTCCCGCTTGATCTCAAATTTTAAATCTCCAATTTCAAATCTGCCTTTCTGCAAAGACCCTACCACCTGTCATCTGATTTCACCGCTGCCACAGAGGCACTGAGGAATAGAGCGCGCGCAAGTGGGCAGGCAAACATCATTTGGCAGAGACGATACCCTGGGATAAACTCCGCGGCGAGCGGTAGCGCAGCCACTCCTGGCTGCGCCGACACCGAAAAGCAAACCAAACCGCGCAGGCTATGGCTGCATGAACGAACGCAAACGCCTCGGCTCCTGGAAAGAAATTGCCGTGCATCTGCACGTGGAGACGCGCACGGCGATGCGCTGGGAACACGAGCGCGCCCTGCCGGTCCACCGCGTGCCGGGCGGCGGACGCGCCGCGGTGTTCGCGTACGCGGACGAAATTGACGCGTGGCTGCACGGGCAGCCGGCAGCAGATTTGAAGGAGGACGCTGCAGCTCAACCGGACGCCGCCGCCAGCGGGCCGAACGGAATCAGCGCGGCGGCCGCGCCGGAAGCCGCGCAGCAAGCACCGCGACGCATATCCCGTGGCGCGGTCATCGCGCTGACGAGTACGCTGGCAATTATGTTTCTTGTGGTGTTCGCGGTGGTGTGGGGCGGCGGCGCGAGCCGGACGGCGCAACCGGAGCGCGTGACGCTGGTGGGCCGCCGCCTGACTGCATTTGACGCCAACGACCGTGAACTGTGGTCGCAGACGTTGCCGGACCTGCTGCCCCAGACACGGATGAGCAACTGGCGGAATGGCGCGGAACGCGTGCGGCTAGCCGACTTGGATGGCGACGGACGGCGCGAGGTGCTGGTGGCGGCGCACATGGACGCCGCGCCGGGAAGCAGTTTGTCCATGCGCAGCGAGTTGCGATGCTATTCGAGCGAGGGCCGGCTGCTGTGGCAGTACGAGCCTGCGCGCAAGCTGAAGTTCCGCGAGCAGGAGTTCGAAGGCCCCTGGTACATCGATGACATGGTGATCTCCGCGGAGGTGCCGCGGAAAATCTGGCTGGCCGTGATTCACAACACGTGGTGGCCGTCGTTTGTGGTGGAATTGGACGCCGCCGGACAGGAGTCCCTGCGATTTGTAAATTCGGGCACCGTGCTGGCGTTGCTCGAGGTATCCACTGCGCGTGGGGCGTTTTTGCTAGCTGGGGGAGTCAACAACGAACCCTATGCGGGTATCGTGGCGGTGCTGGACTTGAAGCAGCCGTTTGCAGTGTCGCCGCAGGCGCCGGGATCGAAGTTCGAATGCGTGGAGTGCCCGGCGGGTTCACCGGTGGCGTACTTCGTGCTGCCGCGCTCAGAATTGAACCTAGTGGAGAAACATGCGTTGAATTCGGTGGTGGATGTCAATCGCGTGGGGCAGCAGGTTCAGGCCGGCGTCTCGGAACTGGGCGTCGCCGGCGTCTTGGGGCTATTCGAGTTTTCCCTGGATCCGGAGATTGTGGCGAAACGCTTGACCTATTCGGACAGCTACTGGCTGCGCCACCGCGAACATGAGCAGGCCGGCGATCTCAAACATTCCGCCGAACAATGCCCCGACCGCACGCAGCCAAAAACCGTGCGCCGCTGGACCCTCGCCACTGGGTGGACTGTAGTCTCAGTATCGTCAGTACCTCGCAACTAGCCGTTACCGCGTCCGTGTCACTTCCCGTCGCTTCCAATCACTTGCCGGCCCCCGGCCTTCCGCGGTATTCATTCCCTCGCATTGCGCCAATTCCGGCCCGTCCCACCGGAAACACTGCGAGTGTAAGGAGATTCCGATGAGCCGAAGTGTCCTCCAAATCGTCGCCCGTTTGCTTGTCGTCGGCCTGTTCGCTCTTGCTTTGCCCTATGCCGTCCGAGCCGACAGCGCCATCGTGCAGTTCTGCCCGGCAAACAATCCTTGCGGAAATTGGTCGTACGGTTCGACTCCCAATATCGGAGGGGCTTTCAGTCTATACACAGATAACACTCCAATTTTCGGCCAGCCTGGATGGAGAGGCCCATCGTTTGGTCAGTCGCTCGGTTGGGTTGCTGCCAACACAAGCGGAACAACGCTTATATTGGGAGGTGGACAGCCAGTTTGGCCGGCCGGATACTTGTTCTTGGTGCCGGGTGATTTAAGCGCATTGAGCGTGTTGCGTTGGACGGCACCGTCTTCAGGTCAATACACGATTACTGGTCTATTCCAGTCGATTGACCAGATTCAGTTTGCCACCGCAGACGTTTACATCCTGGTGAACGGGGTGCCTATACTCAGCAGCAATGCGCTAATCAATACATTCGGAGCTCAATTGCCGTTCAATCTGACCCTCGGTCTCCTCGCAGGGAACACGATCGATTTTGCCGTTGGCAATGGCGGGAACGGAGCAAGCCATGACCAAATCGGTCTCGTAGCCAACGTCGATGCAGTCGCCGCTCCAGTTCCTGAACCGGGGACGATGTTGTTGCTGGGGACGGGGCTGGCGGGGATTGTGGCGCGGGCGCGGCGGCGGCGGGCGTAGCGCATTCGGGTAGCGCAGCCACTCTTGGCTGCGCTACTCTGCTGCGCTACTTCTTGTACGCACTCGACCACGGCCAATCCTGGGGGCGCGCCACGAGTCCTGCATGAACCGGATTGTTTTCGATATACGCACGGATGCGATCGAATTGCGCGTTGCTGCGCACCCAGTGGTCGAACGATTCCACCTGCCAGAATGGCATTGCTTTGCGGCGCAGGATGCGATTAGCGTCGTGGGCGGTTACGCCCTTGAGCCCGTTTGTCACACGGCGCAATTCGATCTTCGGAGTCAGCAAAACGTGGACGTGATTCGCCATGACCACGAATGCGTGTAGCGTGTACTGCAGAAGTTCTGCCTCGCCGCGTCGCAGAGCGGCTACAACACAATCGGCAATCTGCGGCTCTTTCAGCCAAAGGGGTCCCGAAGTCGCTCCGTCCAGAAATCGGTCCGCCAAGCGAAATGCGTGCCCGGCGCGCTTCGGGCCAAGGTTGCGCACCGCCCGCAGGACGTCTTCGGGCAGCGTCCCGTGCAGACGCCACGTCAGAAAGATGGCGCGGCCTTCTGGATGCCAGTGGGGAAGATTGCGCCGGTAGAAAACCATGGCGCGCACAGTGTAGCGCATTCGGGTAGCGCAGCCACTCTTGGCTGCGCGGGTTTTTTGAATTCGCTTCAGCAAAGAACAGAGCGCAGCCAAGAGTGGCTGCGCTACTACCGTGCCAGAAAAGAAAAAAGCCTCGCGTGACCGCGAGGCTTTTCTTTGCCTGAAGGCGCTTTGACGAATCGGATGAACTGAGACAGAACCCGTTGGAAATTTAAGTGAATCGAGTTTCCTCGCGGAACCCGTGAGAGTCACGCGGGAAGCCCCGAGCTTCCGATCCCGCTTGCGCGAGTGCGGAAGATTCGAGGCGGCATCACTTTGAACCTGCTGTACGCATCAGGTGGCGATGCCGGTATCTTTAGAAAGGAGGTGATCCAGCCGCAGGTTCTCCTACGGCTACCTTGTTACGACTTCACCCCAATCATGAGCCATACCTTGGGCGCCTGCCTCTCTTGCGAGTTAGCTTGGCGACTTCTA
>JACOSF010000286.1 GCA_016179005.1 Acidobacteriota bacterium
CGCAGCCTTCCAGCCATTCGCGGTTGTTCTTCAGCCCGCCAGCGAGAAATCCCGCGCGAGCCGCATCCAGCGCGCCAGGCAGCGCGGGAATCTTCGTACGGTCAAACTCCAGAGACACTTTGCTGCCCGAGGCCATTTCCTTCGCGTGCCCGAGCAGGCCGAAGCCGGTGACGTCCGTCACCGCATGAATCACGCTTTGTTGTAGCGGGGGGTTTATCCCCCCGCCCTCGATTTCTAGCAACGCCTCCGCCGCATCCTTATTCAGCCGCATCATCGACGCGGTGGACACGGCGAGAGATTCGTCGGCAGCCTTCCCGTTTTTCAGCGCCGTCGAAATCAGCCCGGTGCCCAGCGCTTTCGTAAAAATCAAAACGTCTCCCGGCTGCGCGCCGACGTTGCGCCACACGCGCTGCGGATGAATCACGCCGGTGACGGCGTAGCCAAACTTCAGCTCATCGTCGCGGATGGAATGCCCGCCGACGACGCTGCACCCCGCCTCGTCCATTTTGCTGTGCCCGCCTCGCAGGATCTGCTCCATCACTTCCGGGTTGCCGTTCGACGGAAAGCCCACGATGGACAGCGCGGAAATCGGCCGCCCGCCCATGGCGTACACATCAGAAAGCGAATTGGCCGCGGCGATCGAGCCAAATTGATACGGGTCGTCCACGATGGGCGTGAAGAAATCCACGGTCTGCACGATGGCCAGCTCGGGCGTGAGCAGATACACCCCCGCGTCGTCGCTGGTGTCGAACCCAACGAGGACGTTCGGGTCAGTGGGCCGCGGCAGTCGGCTCAAGACGGCGTCCAGCACCGCTGGACTCAGCTTGGCCGCTCAACCCGCGGCTTTGACCATGGCCGTCAGCTTCACAGCCTCGGACAAAGCGGTTCCCTCCGTACAGCCGAGGCCGGGATTATACCCTGCGCGGGCGCTACGATGCGTGTGCGGTAGAATGAGACCTTGTTGCCATGCTGGCGCTCGACACATTTCGCCTGGCGTTTGACGCCCTTCGCGCGCACAAGCTGCGCACCGCGCTGACCCTGCTTGGCCTGGTGATCGGCGTCACCTCGCTCATCTTGGTGATGACTCTGATTCAGGGCGCCAACGCCTACGTGGAGACGAAAATCGCCAATCTCGGCACGGACATTTTTCAAGTGTCCAAGATGCCGCTGGCCTCCACCGATTTCCGCGAAGTGCTGCGCGCGAAAAAATTCCGTGACGTTACCTTCGAGGACTGGCACGCCGTGCAGGACCGCTGCACGCGCTGCGTCGGCGTGGGCGCGCAGATCGAGATCCCCGGGCGCGTGCGGAGCGACTACCAGTCCATGCCCGACGTCTCCATCCGCGGCCAGACCGCCAACATGGGCTGGATCAGCACGCTGGACATCGTACAGGGGCGCTTCTTCAGTGAAAGCGAGCAGCGCGCTGCGGCCCCGCTGGCCATCTTGGGCGACGGCGTGCGCGAACGGCTCTTCCCGGGGCGCGATGCCATCGGCAAAAAAATTCACGTGGGCGGCGGCGAATTCGAAGTCATCGGCGAGGCCGAAAAAATCGGCTCCATCCTCGGCCAGAGCCAGGACAACTTCGTGCTCATCCCCATTGACGCGTTCGAAAAGCTCTACGGCACGCGCCGCAGCCTGATCTTGCACATCAAGGCGCAGTCTAAGGAAGCGCTGGCCCCGGCGGAGGACGAGGTGCGCCTGATCCTGCGCGGGCGGCGGCACACCGACCCACTCGCCCTCGACGGCTTTTACTTCACCACCGCGGAAACCTATCTCGATCTGTGGCGCGACATCAGCTCGGTGTTCTTCATCGTGCTGGTGCTGATTTCGTCGGTGGCCTCCATCGTCGGCGGCATCGTGATCATGAACATCACGCTGGTCAGTGTCACCGAGCGCACCAAAGAGATCGGCCTGCGCCGCTCGGTGGGCGCGCGCCAGCGGGACATCGCGCGCCAGTTCCTCGTGGAAGTGCTGGCGCAGTGCCTCGTCGGCGGATTCACCGGCGTGGCGCTGGGCTTCGCGCTGGCG
>JACOSF010000287.1 GCA_016179005.1 Acidobacteriota bacterium
ATGGCCACCGCGGCGGAGTACGTGATTGCGGAAGTCGAGCAACTGGTAGACGTCGGCGCGCTCGATCCCGATGGCATCCATATTTCCAGCATCTACGTGAACGCAATTTTCCAGGGAACGAATTACGAGAAGCGAATTGAGCGCAGGACAGTTCGTAAGGCATAAGAGATAACGCAGAGGAGCGCAGAGAGACATGGCACAGGCAGAAGTGGATAAGCGGGAAATCATCGTGAAGCGGATCGCGCAGGAATTGCGCGACGGCTACTACGTCAACCTGGGGATCGGAATGCCCACGCTGGTGGCGAACTACATCCCGGCGGGCATGGACGTGATGATGCAATCGGAAAACGGGATGCTCGGCGTGGGGCCGTATCCGGTCGAGGGCTCGGAAGACGCGGACCTAATCAACGCAGGCAAGGAAACCGTGACGGAGATCCCCGGCACAGCGTATTTTTCGAGCGCGGACTCGTTTGCCATGATCCGCGGGGGGCACGTGGACCTGACAGTGCTCGGGGCGCTGGAGGTGGACGAGAGAGGAAACCTCGCCAACTGGGCCATCCCCGGAAAAATGTTGAAGGGCATGGGCGGCGCCATGGACCTGGTGGCGGGCGCGAAGCGCGTGATTATCGCCATGGAGCACGCCACAAAGGACGGCAAGCCGAAAATTCTGAAGAAGTGCACGCTGCCGCTGACCGGCGTGGCAGTGGTGGACATGATCGTGACGGAGCTGGCGGTCATCGAAGTAACACCGGAAGGGCTCGTGTTGCGCGAAGTTGCCCCGGGCGTGACGCCGGAGGACGTGCAGAAGGCCACCGAGCCAAAGCTGCGCGTAGCGGCGGATTTGAAGGTTATTTCAGTGTGAGAGAGCAGAGATGAAGCCCCATTCCGTTGTCGTGGTGAGCCTGCACAGCCCCAAGGAGCGCATCTGGGGCGAGTTGCTGGAGATGAGCGTTGCGGGCGTAACCATGCGCGGTATCGACTTGAACAGCTTCGACGATTTTATCCGCCAGGTGCGCGACCCCGAGGGCGACCTAGTGGGACTGCCCACGCTGTTCTTCCCGATGATGCGCATCGAACGCGTCGCGCTGGACGAGGCGCGCGGCTCGGTGCCCTCGCTGGCGGACGCCTTCGAGCAAAAAGTGGGCCGCAGCCTGCTCGATTACCTCGCGCAATTTGCCTGAAGTGCGATACGATTCCCGACGATGAAATCGCGCATCCTGACGGTTCCCAACCAGCTCACCTTTCTGCGCTTTGGATTCCTGCCGTTTTTCATCATCTCCATCTGGTATGACCACTACGACTGGGCGCTAGGCGTGCTGATTGCCGCGGCGGTGAGCGACCTGCTCGACGGCGTGCTGGCGCGGCGGCTGAATCAGAAAACCGAACTGGGCGCGTACCTCGACCCGATTGCGGACAAGCTGCTGCTCTCCAGCTCGTTCCTGCTGCTGGCCATGAAGCACAAGGTGGTGTGGTGGCTGACCATTCTGGTGCTGACGCGGGATGTGCTGATCCTGGTGGCCGCGGCGGCCATCCTGCTGGTGGTGGGTTACCGGCCGTTTCCGCCGAGCCTCTACGGAAAATTCAACACGGGCGCGCAGATCATTTTCATCTTTCTGGTGGTGGCGAGCACGGCAACGAATTTCCGCGCGCTGGACATTTTGGAAGAAGTTTTTGTGTTCCTCGTGGCGGGGCTGACGATCTTCTCGGGAGTGCACTACAGCTTCGTCATTGCCAAGAGGCTGAGCGGGCCGCCGACGTAGCAAGGCAAAACCAATCCAGCGGCGGGGTAAACTCGCCGTTCCTCTTTCCTCTCAACAGGCAGTTCAATTTTCACAGCGGGAGAGTTTTCAGCAGGCGGCGGGGTAAACCCGCCGCTACTCTTTTCTTTCAATTGGCAATTCGATTTTCACTGGCGGGAAATCCTTCACGCGGAGCGTGAACTCGCGCGCGCCGAGCGACGCGTCGAAGACCACGGCGACGGCGAGCGCAGAGTGGTTGCCGTCGCGGTCGGGCACGAGCGCCACCACCTGCGCCGACGATTTCACCAGCAAGCGCTGGCCGAGCGATTCGGCGGCAATGCCCACCGGATACAGCGTGCGGTCCGGCGCGACGAGCGAGACTTCGCTACCGGACGTGTCGAAGACGAGCAGGCTGAGGCGCTCCTCGACGGGCAGCGTAGCGCGGAGGAGCAGCTCGACTTCGACAAAGCGCCCCGCGGCCTTCACGCCGGCGTAGCTTTCCGGCGTGGATACGCCGGCCACGCGCAGCTCCCAGCCGTCCTTGCGGACGGTTTCGTTGACCACGCGCGCGCGGCCCGCGTCGTCCAGCACGTAGCGGTCGAGCCACGCGGCCATCTGGCGGAATTCTTCGATGCGGTGGTTGGGTTCCTCGAAGCCGTGGCCTTCGCGCGGGAAGCGCACGAACTTCACCGTGCGGCCCAGCGCGCGCAGCGCCCGGTA
>JACOSF010000055.1 GCA_016179005.1 Acidobacteriota bacterium
CGCGGGACAGACGAACAGTGGTTCGGCTCGGCTCACCACAGGTGGCACGCATCGAGGAGGAAGCCATGAAAAGACAATTCGTTGTTACGTTGGGCGCGGTGGCTCTGCTTGCGTTCTCGTTCGGAGCCCAGCCCGCACTCTGCAATCAAAATCCCGCTACGGATTCCTCGGCCGTATATCTCCAGCATGCCGAGCAAATCCAACGTGAAGTGCAGGCCGAACTCGTCAAAGCGCAGGCGGAGATCGCTCGCGCGATGCAGGAAGTCAAGAGCAAGGCGGCTGTGCATCAAAAGGAAATCGCCGCCAAATTGGCGGCTCATCGTGGCGCCATGCTGGCCGACTTGCAGGCGCGTCAGGCCGAACTGGCTGCGCTCATGCAGGAAAAAGCCACCCGTCTCGAGGCTGAGCCCCTGCTCGCGCTCCAGGATTCGGAGAGTGGCTGGCTCGGCGTCCAGATTGCCGATGTGGACGCGCAGAAAGTGAAGGAACTGAAGCTCCCCGCCGAACGCGGCGTGCTCATCACTGAAGTGGAAGAGGACAGCCCTGCGGCCAAAGCCGGCCTCAAGGCGAACGATGTCGTCACCGAGTTCAACGGGCAGCGCATCGAAAGCGCCACGCAGTTCCGCCGCATGGTCCGCGAATCGCTCGCCGGCCGCGCCGTTCAGTTGACCATTTGGCGCGACGGCCGCGCCCAATCGCTTTCCGCCACTCTGGGCAACAGCCGCGACCGCATCGAACGGTCGATCAGAATCTTTGGCCCGCGCGATTTCAACTTCAATTTCTCCTTGCCCGAAATCGAGATTTTTGCTGGTTCACGCGCGCCCCTTCTCGGCATCAGCGCGGAAGACATCAGCGGCCAGCTCGGCGCGTATTTCGGCGCTCCCGGCGGGGAAGGCATCCTTGTCCGTGAGGTCAATTCGGGTTCCCCCGCGGAAAAAGCGGGCATGAAGGCCGGCGACGTCATTACCAAGATTGACGGCGACAAAATCCGATCACTCGACGAGCTCCGCGAAAAATTGCGCGCCAAGCGCGAGCAGAAATCCGTGAGCGTTGGCGTCATCCGCAAAGGCTCGGAGGTCTCTCTCACTGTCGAGATCGAGCAGCCTCGCCCGCCCGAGCGGCGTCGCATCACTCGACGCATAGCCCTCTAGCCGTTATTTCCCAGCGAAAAACAAAGGCCCGGTCCCGCTCTGCGGGACCGGGCCTTTGTTTCGATTCTGCCGTATTTCGCAGGGCCACCAGCCGGCAATTTCACAGCTCGACGAAGGGCGGTTCGACTTTGCTCACCACAAGCAGCCCTTATGAATGATCTGGCTATTCTCTTCGGATCTCCGCCTTTGAAATCGGCACAGCCACGCGCACGAGCTTCCCCGCGCTCACGTAGAGTTCAATTTCCAGGTCGGAACTCCTCACGCGCAACAACTCCGTTTTGATCCCATCAAGATCTCGCGGCCCGGCCCATTCCACGGTTACTTTTCCCGTGGCCATATCCTGCGGGATGAGCACGGAAAAGGTTTGCACGCCCTTGGCATTCCAGTCGAAGAACCTCGCCAGCATTCCGTAGTGATGGTAGAGGTTGTTGTCGAGGATCACCACCTGGGGCGAGTCGAACCGAAACTCCTGCGTGAAAGGTTGTTCGCCCTCCACGCGCAACTCCATTTCCGCAGTGGTGCCCTCGAACACAATGGTCCCCGTAGTTTTCTTGTCGCCCTGGCTGGTCCACTGGTAACCGAGCGGCCGGCCGTCGGCGGCCAGGCGCAATTCTCCGGTCACCTGCGTGGTGCCCGCGCCAGGCACCTTGATTTCCACGCTTCCCCGCGAAATCCACTCCGCTCCGCTGGGAGCGACGGAAAACTCTTCGGTGCCGACGTGCTGTTCGTTGCTGATGATGCGGAATTTTCCGCGGTCGGCGGTCACCACGGCCGGGGCCGCCGGCGCCGCCTTGTTCTTGCTCGCTTGCTCGTTCTGCCCCGCCGCGCTCCACGACAACACCAGCATCGCGCACACCGCTGCAGCCACTGCATCCAATCGTTTCATGCGTTCACCTTTTCGAAGTCTTCCATCGTCAAGATTTGTTCCACCACGCGCCGCGGCTCGGCCGTCGCGTCCACGCGGTAGTCCGCCTGTTCATAGAATGGCAGCCGCTGCTCGTAGAGCTTCCGGAAGCTGGCTTCGTCTCGAAAGAGGGGACGGTTGGTGATGACGGCACATCGCGCCAGGAGGTCTTCGACGGGGCAGTGCAGCCAGATGACCGCGCAGCCTGGGCTGCGCAGCACCGCGAAGCTCTGCGGCTGTGCAAACGTTCCCCCGCCCAGCGCCACCACCGTCGGCCTTTGGCGCCCGGCCGCTTCGCCCAGGGTTCGCAGCAGGGCTTCGTGCTCCAGCTCCCGAAACCCGGGTTCGCCGAGTCGCTCGAAAATCGCCGGGATGTTCAAGCCGGCCCGCTCTTCAATGGCCGTGTCCAGGTCCACGAAATGCCACCCCATCTGCCGGGCCAGCAACTGGCCCACCGTGGTTTTCCCGCTGCCCATGAATCCTGCCAGGCAAATCAGTTTTCGGTTGCGTATTTCGCCGCCAGGCGGCATTTCGCTCGGTCGTCTTTGGATTTGTTGATTCAGCGCTTGCGGATGGAGATTGTACCACTGAATGAGGTCAATTCAACGCGCGCCGCTCCGGAGTTGTAGGTCCCGAACAAGCTGTTGGAAACTCCCGGCGTGATGCGCCGCTCGTGTTTGGGCGGCTTCAGCCTCAGCGACGGTTCCTGGTCCACTTTCCCGTAGATGGACGTGGCGCGGAGGTCAAATGAATCGCTCTCTACGTACCGCACCTCGATTGGTCCGCGGTGGTTTTTCAGGACGTACACGCCGCCGGGTTGAAAATCTCCGTCGAAGAAAATACTTCCGGAATACGTTTGCGCGCGCACGTTCGGGCTAATCGGTTGGATCAACCGCACGTTCCCGCTGATGGAATTCACCTCGATGCGTCCCGCGCATAGCACGCAATTCAGCGACCCGCTCACGGTCTTGACCACCAGGTAGCCCGCCACTTCCTCCAGATTGACGTCGGCCAGGACCGTTTCGAACGTGAGGTCGCCGGAGACGCGCACCACTGCGACGGTGCCAGCATCATTCTTGATCTGCAGCTCGGTCTCTTCCGGCACGCTGATCTCGAAGTCGGCTTTCAGTTCATCCGGCGTCAAGTTTTGATTGAGCACGTGTGTGGTGATGTCGATGCGGTTGCCGCGCTGGTCTGCATCCACTTCCACCTTGTCGCTGGCGTGGTCCGCCAGCACCTGGACTTCGCTCTTCTGCCACGACTTTACTGTGATCCGGCCGTTGTCGTTGCGCACAGACACCACCGGCCGCGTGGTCACGTTGAAAGTTTTCTCCACACGGTGCGCAAACGCCGCCGGAGCCACCGCCAGCACCAGCATTCCGCTCATCGCCCACAAGGCGGCACAGGTCAGCATGTTCCTCGATTCACTTCCTGCATTCATTCGTCGCCTCCCGTTCCGCGCTCAGTCATCGACGCCAGCAGTTCTGCCTTTTGCTGGTAAGCCGAGTAGAGATACTCGCGTGCCATCTGGTTGCGGGGTTCTTCGCGTATTGTCTTTTCACACAGCGCAATGAACTTGTCAACGATCTCCAGGCTGTCCCGGTAGGAAGCAGTCACCGCCGGGTCGTGCCCGTGCAGCTTGACCATTTCTTTCTGCTCCGCCTGGGCGAACTGAGGCTCCAGCATCAGGTCCGGAGACGGCGGCCGCTGCAGGTCCAAGGCCTCCTGCATCGGCGTCATCGAAATGCTTCCCAGCACCAGCGCCGCCAGCAACACGGTGACGTAGGCGCCCGCCAGGGCCGGCCGCGGCAAGACGGCAAAGAGATCCGCGAACCATTCACCGAACCCTCTCTGTCGAATGAGGCCTTCCGCATCCAGTTGCGCCCGGAGCGCCGTCCACACGCGCTCAGAAGGTTCAGGCGTCTCGGCGGCCAGTTCACCTGCCGCCTGCGCGAGCGCTTCCATCTCCGCGATAAACCCACGGCACCGCGCGCACTCGTTCATGTGCGCGGCCGCAGCCGAATGCCGCCCGCCTTCCATCCACTCTTCGGAATACTTGTGAAACTCATTGCACTGCATGTGCTTCATCCTTCATCCGTCTGAATCCCCGGGTCTGCCGCTCTGATTCTTCGGGCCGGGTGGCGACCCTGGTTCCGTCAACTCTTGCTCTTGTTTTGCTGCTTCGCGTTTCTCTCGCGCCTTGGCGCGTTCCGCTTCGTGTAACAACTCCCGCAATCTCATGCGCGCCTTGTGCAATTGCGACTTGGAGTTCCCGATCGAGCATTTCATGATCTCGGCGATTTCGTTGTGTTCGTAACCCTGCACATCGTGCAGCACGAACACCGTTTTATATCCAGGAGGCAGCTGCCCGATGGCGCGGTCCAGATTGACCCGGTCAATCGATCCGGTCAGCAACTGGTCCGGCGCGCCGATATCCTTCCGCGGGCCCCCGCTCTCCTCGTCCGGTTCCGTGGCCTCTTCCAGCGACGTCTCCGGCAAGGTTTTCTTCCGTAGCCGCATCAGCACTACGTTGACAGCCAGCCGGTGCAGCCACGTGGAAAACGCCGACTCGCCGCGGAACGTTTGAATTTTTCGGAAAAGCTGGAGGAACGCCTCTTGCGTCAGATCTTCCGCTTCCGCCGTGTTGCTCACCATCCGCAAGCAAAGCGAGTACACGCGGCGGCTGTGCAACCGGTACAATCGTTCAAACGCTGCCGCATCACCTCGCTGCGCCTGGCGGATGGCGTCCGCTTCCGTCAGTTCCCCGGCTTGGATTCGTCTTGTTCGGGCCACGGTCCCGTTTGGGACGCATCCGTTTATTGGGATGCCTCCCGCGCTCCTGAAGTTGTCCCTGCCCTCGATCGGATGTCCCGCGCCAGCAAGAGCTTCGCGTAGTAATCAGGCTTGTGCGGGGAATCCCACCGCCGGCGCTTTCCGAACCGGCTTTGCGCCGGGACAGGGTTGCCGATTGACTGCAAAGAACACAGTCGAACACATGGACTGCAAAGAACGCAGTCGTACATATTGTCGCCGGAATCGCTCTGTGCGTCTATTGTCTCGCAATGGTTCTTGGGGATGGCTTTCGTCCGGTGGATGGGGGCTCCGGGAAGGCCGCGGATCAAGTGAGTCTCAGTATCGCGGCGGGAAAGGCGTAATCAGCTGTGCGGCCAGTCTTTGCGCGCTCTTGGTGCCGATCAGCTTGGCGGCCTGTTCTTCGGCCGGAGTCGTCGGAATTCCCCGCAGTTGCTGTTGAAACACTGCAAACAAATCCTCAGGCATTCCCCGCAGGAAGCACTTCATCGTGACAATGGCCTCTCGCAGGCACGTGTTCAGGTCGTAATGCAGATAATCGAGTTCTTGCCAGGCCACCGTGGGCTTCACGCTCTGGTTTTCAGCGATCTCGCGGGTTGTCGCTTTGAACTGCCGTGCGAGTCCCCCCACAGCTGCCTGCAGCACTCGCAGCTTGTGGAAAAAGCGCAGCCGCAGGTTCGGCATCAGCTTGTGCAGCAGCCAGTGCAGTCGTGCCGCCAGCCGCGTCTCCGAGTGCCGGAAGTTGGAGGCGATCAAGGGCAGCACCACGGGCAAGACAGGCATTTTTTCGCCGTGCTCCTTCATGCCGTGGATCAGGATTCCTACTTTTCGGGC
This sequence comes from Acidobacteriota bacterium, assembly GCA_016179005.1. Lineage (GTDB taxonomy): Bacteria > Acidobacteriota > Terriglobia > Acidiferrales > UBA7541 > JACQDE01. The sequence continues at coordinate 5,701 of JACOSF010000055.1, forward strand.
CAGCCGCTCGCCGAGTTCGCCGCACACGCCGGCCTGCGCGCGCGCCTGCACCAGTTGCCCGTCTGCGCGCAGCCGCATGGCCTCGTCCAGCGCCACGCTCATCATCGTGTAGCTCGCTTCGAGGGACACCAGTACGTCCCGGAACAGTTGCTGACGCTCTCCGGGCAAGTGCGAAACCCATTCTGCGCGGACGCACTCTTCCGCCGAAACTTTTTGCTGGGCACCAGATTGTGCCACTCTGCCTCCGGGCCTGCCAGGGGTCATTATACTCGACGGCGCCGTGGTCTGCCGTTTTACTTCCTTTTGACTGCGGCTGCTGTCCTTGACGCTTTCCAAAGCCCCTCGTTATACTCGCCCGCGACCTGTTTAGAAAGGATCTTCGCTTGTCCTTTGAGCCCCTCGACCAGTACCTCCAGCGCCAGAAAAAGCTGAGAGAGCTTGCCGCGCTCGGCCACGATCCGTATCCGCATCGTTTCGATGCTTCCGTTACGGTGAACGATGTCTTGGACCGGTACGCTTCGCGCACGAAGGAGTCGCTGGAGGCGGAAAAGATCCCCGTCCGCCTTGCCGGCCGCCTGATGACGATCCGCTTGCAGGGCAAAGCCGGCTTTGCCCATATCCAAAGCCAGGGCTGCCGCCTGCAGATTTACGTCAAGCTCGACGTGGTCGGGCAGAACGCCTTCGAGCTTTACCGCCTTCTTGACATGGGCGACATCATCGGCGTCGAGGGATTTTTGTTCCGCACGAAAACGGAC
>JACOSF010000276.1 GCA_016179005.1 Acidobacteriota bacterium
CGAAAGTCCGCAGAGCGCTCCCGTCTCCGCAGTGGCGCCGAACCCGGGCGCAAACGAAAGAGAAAAGCCGTGACGCCTTCGCTCCTTCCCGGCTCGCGATGGTTTCAGTGGGTGCGCAACTTTACGCTGCGCGTGGGCGTGCTGACCGGCGTGTATCTGACCGCAGTGATGGTGATCTCCGTGCTGGCGGCGACGCGAATGGAGTTCCTGGAGCCGGTTGCTGATGTGAGGAATGGCGTTGCGTATGCGGCGTTCTTCTTTTGCATGCTGATCCCCATCGGGTGTTTCCTGCGGTCGCCGGTGCGCATGTTCGCGTCCGCCATGTGCGGGTGGGCGATCCTGAGCGTGAATTACGCACTGATGGGAATTTTCTTTATTCATCTGCACGCGCGGCTGGGTAAGACGCCATTCCACCTGTTTATTCTGGGCGCGCTGGTGTACGGCGTGGCGGCGGTGGCGTCGTGGGTGGCGGGGATGGTGATGCTGCTGCGGCACCAGCCGATCGCGGCGCATCGGCGAAGGATGTAAGTAAGTAGGGCGGGGCTAAAGCCCGCCCCTACAACCTACCCCTACACTTTTGCTCATTCAGGCTTCAACCTGGCCAATCTTTTGGGTACTCTGTGGCTCTGCGCTGCGGAGGCGCGCGTATGAAACTCTGCCGCTACCAACCATTGCAGTTCGACGCGGAAGTGCTGGGGAGCGAGCAGCGTCCCGCGCCGGCACACGGACGCATCGCCGGAAACACGGTGCACGAAATCAGCGGCGATATTTTCGGGGAGTGGTGCGAGACAACCCGCGCGTGGCCGCTCGAACAGGTGAAGCTGCTGCCGCCGGTGACGCCGAGCAAAATCGTGTGCGTGGGCAGAAATTATCGCGAGCACGCCGCGGAGCTGGGCCACGACGTCCCCAAGCAGCCGCTGATTTTTCTGAAGCCGCCGTCGTCGGTGATCGGGCCGGACGAGCCGATTGTCTATCCGCCGGATTCGCAGCGCGTGGACCATGAGGGCGAGCTGGCCGTGGTGATCGGGCGGCGATGCAAAGGAATCGCCCCCGCGGAGTTTGCGCCGTACGTGCTCGGGTACACCTGCCTGAACGACGTGACGGCGCGGGACCTACAGAAAGCGGACGTGCAGTTCACGCGGGGGAAAAGTTTTGACACGTTTTGCCCGCTGGGGCCGCTGATTGAAACGGAACTCGATTTGGCGGCGACGACGGTGGAGGCGTACGTGAACGGCGAGCGGCGGCAACAGGCGCCGGTAACGGACATGATTTTTTCCATTGGTGATATAATTTCGTGGATTTCGCGCGTGATGACGCTGGAGCCGGGCGACGTGATTGCCACGGGCACGCCGGCGGGCGTGAGTCCGATGAAGCCGGGCGACGTGGTGGAAATTGTGGTGAGCGGGATCGGGACGCTGCGGAATGCGGTGGTCGCGGCGGAAGGGTAGCGCCGAAAGGACGTGAGGCGATGAAGATTTTTCTGGATACCGCCAACCGGGATGAAATCCGGCAGGCCGCGGAGATGGGCGTGCTCGACGGCGTGACCACGAATCCGACGCTGGCGGCGAAAGAGAAAAAGCCGTTTCGCCAGCAGATTCTGGAAATCTGCGAGATTGTGAAGGGCGGCGCGATCAGCGCGGAAGTGGTGTCCACGGATTACGACGGGATGCTGCGCGAAGGGCGCGAGGTGACCAGCTGGCACCCCAGCGTGGTGGTGAAGCTGCCGACGACGCCCACCGGCGTGCGCGCGTGCCACACGCTTTCGCGCGAAGGCATCCGCGTGAACATGACGCTGGTGTTTTCGGCGTCGCAGGCGCTGCTGGTGGCCAAGGCGGGGGCGTACTTCGCGAGCCCGTTTTTGGGGCGGCTGGACGACATTTCGCACGACGGCATGGCGCTGCTGCGGGACATCCTGACGATTTACAAGAACTATAATTTTTCGACGGAAGTTCTGGCGGCGAGCCTGCGGCATCCGCTGCACGTGGTGGAGGCGGCGAAGGCCGGCGCGCACATCGCGACGATGCCGTTCAAAGTGTTCGAGCAGCTCTTCAAGCACCCGCTGACGGACCGGGGCCTCGAAGCGTTTTTGAAAGACTGGGAAAAGGCGCGCGAGTCGCTGGGGGACATCGTCGAAGCAATCCCGCAGAGCGGGACGCGGAAGACGGGGAGTTGAACTTCACGGAGATTGATTGGCGCGTGGCGCTGCTGGCCGCAGCCGGCGTCCTGCTGGCGGCGGGAGGATTTGCCTTCTGGTGGCGACGAAGGCCGCGGGATCCGCAGGAAATCGAACGGCGGCGGCGCGCGCACG
>JACOSF010000274.1 GCA_016179005.1 Acidobacteriota bacterium
CGCCGCCGGCACCTCTGCAGCCACTGTGCGGGACAACCCGATGTTCGACTCGCTGCGCCAGGACCCGCGCTACCAGCAACTCGTGCAAAAGAAATAACACTTCGCACCGGCGGGCAATTCTGTTAGGCTGCCCGCCAGCGAACTCGAACGCCGACCCGATTTCCCAAGGTAGGCCCCAACATCTCTTGGTTCTGGAGGTGAAAATGTCTGACCAAACGAAACGGTTCTCGAAAGACCGTTCCAAGGCGCTCTGCCTGATAGCGCTGACGCTTGCTGTCGCGCTCATCTTCGCAGGCAGCGCCATGACGCAAACCCAACAAACGAAGCCCGCGACGGGAACACAGGCAGCCGCGCCCCCTGCCAAAACGCAGCAGCCCGCCGGCGCGAAAACACCAGCGAAGCCGAAAACGGCAACGGGCACAACCATTACCGTTACCATCACGCCCGTATCGCCCACGAACCCTAGGCTCAGCGTCACTCCCGATTCTGTCGGAGTCGGCAGGAACGATGAAGTGGAATGGAAGTGTTCGACCGCCTGCGATTTCAATGTTTCGTTCAATGAAATCGCAAGAAAGCCGTTCAATGACCGCGCGTTCAACAGGAACAGGCCCAGGTCTGGCCACCCGACTGGTGCGCCGGGGAGAATCAAAGGCGGCAGATAAAGATTCGGTAAGCTGGAGCTGCCCGGTGGCCCGAAAGCATAGGAGGCCTTCCGCAGAGAGTGTGGAGGCGCGCGCCTCCGCTGCTACTTGCTGAGAAGTTTTTGGAAGGCGGCTTCGTCCAGGATGGCGATGCCCAGGGATTTGGCTTTGTCGTACTTCGAGCCGGGCTCGACGCCGACCACGACGTAATCTGTTTTCTTGCTCACCGAAGACGTCACTTTGCCGCCGTGGCTGGTGACGAGTCCCCCCGCTTGTTCGCGCGAGTAGTTGCTGAGTTCACCGGTGAAGACGAAAGTCTTCCCCGCCAGGCGCGTGTCCTTCGGCGCCTTGCGCTCTTCCTTTACATTGAGTCCGGCCTCCACCAGCCGCTTCACCAGCTTCTTGTTAGCCGCTTCGGAAAAGAACTCCACGATGCTGGCGGCGACCTTCGGGCCGACTTCGGGAACTTCGATGAGCTGCTCTTCGGTGGCGTCTTTCAGCGCGTCGAGCGAGCCAAAGTGCTCGGCCAGAAGCTGCCCGGTGCGCTCGCCGACAAAGCGGATGCCCAGCGCATAAATGAGCCGGGAGAGGCTCAGCTTCTTGCTGGCTTCAATTTCGTCCAATAGATTCTGCGCGGATTTTTCCGCCATGCGCTCGAGCGCGGCCAGCGGCTCGAGCTTCAGGTGATACAGGTCGGCCACGTCCTTCACCATGCCACTGTCCACAAGCTGGTCAACGATTTTTTCGCCCAGGCCGTCGATGTTCATGGCGTGGCGACCGGCAAAATGCAGGAGCGACTCCTTGCGCTTGGCAGGGCACGCGGCGTTGACGCAGCGGTAGGCGACCTCGTCCTCGGCCTTGTGGATGCGGCTGCCGCACTCGGGGCATTTCGTGAGAATCGCAAACGGCCGCCGGTCCTTCCCTTCCTTCACCACTTTCACAACGTGCGGAATCACTTCCCCGGCACGCTCGATGAGCACGGTATCGCCAATCTGCACGCCCAAGCGCTCGACCTCGTCCATGTTGTGCAGCGTTGAGCGGCTGACGGTGACGCCGCCAACCTGCACCGGCTCGAGCACGGCCACCGGCGTGAGCGCGCCGGTGCGGCCCACCTGCACAATGATGTCGTTGACCAATGTGGTTTCCTGCCGCGCGGGATATTTGTAAGCGATGGCCCAGCGCGGGGCCTTGGCGGTGTGGCCGAGCTCTTGCTGCACAGCCGCTTCGTCCACCTTGACCACGATGCCGTCAATTTCGTAGGGTAACTTTTCTCGCTTTTCTTCCCAGCGGTCGCAGTACTTCTCCACTTCTTCGATGGAGCGGCTCGCGGCGAATTCGGCGCAGATGCGGAATTGCATCTGCTGGAGCGCAGCGAGTGAATCCGCGTGGCGCTTGAGCGGTGGGCGGCCGTCCGCGAGCAGCAGGTAGGCATAGAAGTCGAGGCGGCGCGAGGCGGTGATCGCGGGATCGAGCACGCGCACCGCGCCAGCGGCGGTGTTGCGCGGGTTCACGTAGCGCTTCAGGCCTTGCTGCTCCTGCTGGCGATTCAGCCCTTCAAAGGCCGCACGGGTCATGATGATTTCGCCGCGGACTTCGAAGTCGCCGGGGAGGCGGTGCTTCTTGAGAATGTCGCGGGCCACGCTCAGGGGAATCGAGCGAATCGTTTTGACGTTGGGCGTGACGTCCTCGCCGGTCGTGCCGTCGCCGCGAGTGACGCCGCGAACGAGCACGCCGTCCTCATACTGCAGCGAAATGCTGAGGCCGTCGAACTTGTGCTCGCAGACGTAGTCCACGCGATCGCGGCCGATGCCTTCGCGGACGCGCCGGTCGAAGTCGCGCAGCTCGTCGTAGGAATAGGCATTGTCCAGGCTGAGCATCGCGCGCGAATGGCGGACGGTGAGAAAGCCCTCGCGGGGCGCGCCGCCGACGCGCTGCGAAGGCGAATCCGGCGTAACCAGCCTGGGGTGCTCGGCTTCGAGCGCCTTGAGCTGATTCATCAGCCGGTCGAACTTGGCGTCGGAAATCTCCGGCTCGTCGAGGACGTAATAGCAATACTCATGATGGCGGATTTCCTGGCGCAGCCGGGCGATGTCTTTGGCAGCCGCTTTAGCAGACGACATGCAATGCCCTCAGAGGAACAGTGGCGGTTCGACGGCATTGATATTATACAATTTCTACGACTGCGTCTTATGCAGTCAATGCGCGCGCGATTTGACTCGGCTGTGAGGCGAATGCTAACCGGAATCCGCGATGCGGTCATCATCTACAACCCGACGGCGGGGCGAGGTCGCCGCCGCCGACGCACGCAACTGGAGCGCGCCCAGCACATTTTGAAGCAGGCGGGGATTCTGACGGAGTTGGAAGCGACCACCGGGCCGGGGTCGGCCACCGAACAGGCGCGCAATGCGGTGGCGGACGGGCGGCAACTCGTGATTGCCTGCGGCGGCGATGGCACCATCAACGAAATCGTCAACGGGCTGGCCGGCAGTCAGGTTCCCATGGCAGTGCTGCCCGGCGGAACCGCCAACGTACTGGTGAAGGAATTGTCCCTGCCCTGGGACATCCCGCGCGCGGCGGAGCGGCTGGCGCGAGGCACGCTGCGGCGGATTGCCCTGGGCCTGGCTTTTTCTCCGGAGATTCCCGGCGGCCAGCGTTTTTTTATCGCCATGGCCGGCGCGGGGCCGGATGGAAAACTGGTGAATGCAGTCGACCTCGAGACGAAGCGCCGGATGGGCATTCTGGCCTACTGGGTCGAAGGCATCCGACAACTGTTGACATACGCTTTTCCGGCGTTTCGCATCATCACTGCCGAACAGGAGCACACGGGAACGCTGGTGGTGGTGGGGCGCACGAAGCACTACGGTGGGCCCGTGATGATTACCACGGAAGCGGATTTGTTCGAGGACCGCTTCGAAGTTTTCTTGGCGACCACACAGAAGCGTTGGCGGTACGCCACGGATATGGTGAAGTTGTTGCGCGGGCGTCACAAAACGATCGCGGACGATTTTTTCTGGAAGACGACTTCCGTGCGGTGCGAGCCGATGGGCGGCGAGGATGTCTGGGCGCAGGTGGACGGCGAGCCCATCGGCAAGCTGCCAGTGGAATTCACAATCATGCCGGATGCGTTGACGCTGGTGGTGCCAAGCAAGAGTTAAAGGGTTGAAAGGTTCAACAGGTAAAGGGGAATAGTGTGGAGCCGGTAACGCATGGATTGACGTCGCTGGCGCTGGGGCGCGGGGGATTGAACAAAGTGACGCGCATGGCCACGCCCATGCTCCTGGTGGCGGGGTACGCGCCGGACGTGGACTGGCTCACGTACTTCATGGGTGCGCCTCTGATGTTCCATTACCGCCGCGCGATCACGCATTCGCTGGCGGGCGCGGCGGCGCTGGCCGTGCTGGTGGCCGCCGTTTTCTGGTGGTTTGGACGCAAGCACCCCACCGCGCCGCTGCGATTCTGGCGCGCGCTCGCCGTATGCGGCATCGGCGCTGGCAGTCACTTGCTGCTGGACCTGCCCAACCGGTATGGGCTTCGGCTGTTCTGGCCGTTCAGCGACCAATGGGTGGCGTGGAACATCATCGATACGGTGGATGTGTGGGTGCTCGCGGTGCTGCTGCTCGGGATGCTGTTGCCGGGGTTGTTCCGGCTGGTGAGCGAGGAAATCGGCGCGCGTCCGGAGCGGCGCGGGCCGCAGCGCGGCGCGATTGTGGCGCTGGTGCTGCTGGCCGCCTATGCCACCGGAAAGTTCGTGTTGCAGCAGCGCGCGGTGCAGGTTCTCTCCGCGCGGCTCTACCACGGTGACGCGCCCCTGGACGTGGGAGCGTTTCCGTCGTACGTGTCGCCGCTGGCGTGGCGGGGAATCGTCGAAACGGAAAACACCATGGAAGAAGTGGAAGTGCGGCTGGGCCCCGGAAGCTATTTCGATCCGGACCGCAGCGTGACCAATTACAAGCCGGAGCCATCGCCGATGCTGGAAGCCGCCCGGCAAACGCGGACCTTTGCAGAATTCATCCCCTCTGCGAGGTTTCCCCTCGCGCGCGTCGTGCGCACCCGGGACGGCTACCGCGTGGAATTGCGCGACCTGCGGTTCTCCAACGACTCCACGCGCTGGGGCGGTTTCGTGGCCATCGTGGAAATGGATGAGGAGATGCACGTACGGAAGGAATCGATCAGCTCCGTGCCGCAAGGGAAGCAGAACACGAGGTAGCCAGCCGCGGTCAGGGCTGCGGCGGCGTGGAGCGGAAAGCAAAGCGCGTCACCAGCCAGCTCGCGGCCACCAGACCCAGAAGGATCAGCGTGAATTCCGCGGGATGGTGCTTCAACCAGTCAAAGGCCTGATCCCCATAGCGAACCGCCAGAATTCCCTCCGCGATGTACCGGAAGCCGCGGCCCAAGACCAACGCGAGAACAAAGGTGCGCCGGTTCATCTGGAATACGCCGGCGGCGATCACAAAGGCCTTGAAGGGCATCGGCGGCGGAAGGATGGACGGAATGGCAATGCTGAGAAAGTCGTTCCGGTTCACCCAGCCGCGGATGCGCTCAGCACGAGGGCCGGCCGCCTTGCGAAACATCACTTCCCCGCCCTTCTTCGCCAGGAAATAGAGGAAGAAACTGCCGGCCAGCGAGCCGAGCGTGGCCATCAGGACGTAGTAGGGCATGCGCGCGGGCGCACGGACCGAATAGCTGATTACCAGGAAATCGTTGATCACCGGCAGCGAAAAGACGGAAGCGTCCAGAAAAGCAGCCAGGAAAAGGCCCAGGCCTCCCAGGGACTGGAGGAAAAGTACGAGCTGCTTGAGCCAGGCAGGAAGCTTGTTGAGGTTCATTGTGCGGGCGATGTTCTCATTTCAAAAACGAGCATTGTAGCAGAGATGCGGAGGCATCCTTGACGGATTTACGCGCTACCCCCTACAATGAACGCTTTGCGCGTCGATTGTTCA
>JACOSF010000291.1 GCA_016179005.1 Acidobacteriota bacterium
GCGCGCAGCTTGTCGAATTCGAGGACGTCTTGTGCGGTACGACTCACGGAAAGAGTGTAAGGCGAAAAGACAAGGGACGAAAAGATTTAACACAGAGAACACGGAGGAATCGAGAGGACTCAGAGAAACACCCTGGGAACCACAGATGAGAAAAGAAAAACGAAAATAGAAAATAGAAGACAGGAAAAGACAAAAAACTCAACACAGAGACGCAGAGTGCGCAGAGAAACGCGGAGGAAGAAAGAGGAGGAGAGATCCTTCGTCCCGATCCCGCAGAGCGGGACCATCGGGACTCAGGATGACAGACGCAGCGGGTAGACTGGTGCCGGACAGGCTAGAAAGCCTGTCCTACAAAAACGCTACTTGGCGGCGGGGACGTCGTTGGCGTGGTCGAGGCGCCAGAGTTCGCGGAGGAGGTACTCGACGGCCTTCTGCGGGTTGGCGGCGATGTAGAGGAGGCGCTCGTCCATTTCGGCCCACGGAGAGGGATGGCCCTGTTCGACTTCGCGGATGCTCTCGACGATGGGCCGCCAGAATTCTCCGATGGCCACGCACGGCTTGCGCCTCATCACACCCTTGTTGAGCATTTCCCAAACCACAGATAACTCGACGAGCGTGCCCGTTCCGCCCTTGCAGATCACGTAACAATTGCCTTCCTCGATGAGGGCGAAGAGACGCTCCTGCCAGGTGTTCACCTGAATGACTTTGTCCACCCAGCGGTTCGGATCGCGGCCGAAAAACTTGGCGGTGATGCCGAGCGTGCTGCCGCCGGCGTCCTTGGCACCGCGGGAGACGGCCTCCATCACGCCACCGTAGCCGCCGGAACACACGGTGAAGCCTTTGGCGGCCAGCGCCCAGCCCAACTCGCGAGCCTCGGCGTAGTCGGCCTCGCCGTCGCTGGGCCGCGAGGAGCCGAAAACTGTGGCGATGATCTGGCTATCGGACATCGGAGTGGGGGACTTGTACTCCAGAGATGCGCGCTATGCAAGCAAAACAAAAGATCTGCCACACAGGCACGGAGACACGGGGGACGGAGGGTGTAGGGTGTGGGGTTTAGGGTGTAGAAAACAAGAAGCAGAAATCAGAAGTCAGAAATCAGAAAACAAAAATCCGAAAGCAGGAGGCAGGAAGAAAGAGAGATCCTTCGCTGCGTCCCGGCAAGCCGGGACTCCGCTCAGGATGACAGCGGCGGCGTTGGGCGGTCTGATCTTGAAGCCTCGGCACCGGCCCCTACATAAAAAGCCTTCACATTGAAAGTCAGCGTTTTTTCTTTTTGGAAGGGGGCGGAGCGCCGAGCTCTTCGACGAGCGCGATGCAAAGAGAATCGTGGACGGCGGTGGCCTCGGTGCCGCGCAGATTGTGCGCGTTGCCAAACATGGAGAAGACCACGCGCGTGCCGTGCAGCGTGTCGGCAAAGCCGGAAAGCGCGTTGACGTTGCCGAGGGAGCCGGTCTTGGCGTGGATGCGGCCTGCGGCGGGCGTGTCTTTCATGCGTTCGGCGAGCGTGCCGTCCTGGGCGGAGATGGGCAGTGTAGCGATGAACTGCTCGGCCCAGGGCTGCTTGGCGGCCCAAGCCAGCAGCGTGACCGTGGCGCGCGGGGTGATGAGATTGCGGCGCGAAAGGCCGGAGCCATCATAGGTGGAGACGTCGCCTTCGGGGATGCCGATGGACTTGAGAAATTCCTGCACGACTTTCAGGGCCGCAGCCGTCGAGCCCGCAGACCCTTTTTCGCGGCCGATGGCGCGGAGGAGGAGTTCGGCGTGGAGGTTCTGGCTGATTTTGTTGACGAGGCGGACGTCGTCGAGCAGCGGGCCGGAAACGTGTTCGGCAAGGACGACAGGATTTTCCGCCGGCGACGCTTGCGCCTCGTGTTGCGCACGTGCATGCCCATAAATGCGCACGCCGCGGGATTCGAGGAGGCGCTTCAAGAGCGCGGCGTCGAATTCGGCGGGCTCTTCGACGGCGAGCATGACGCGGCGCGGCTCGGCGCCGAGGGGAATCGAGCCTCGCAGCACGACGCGGCGCGAGCCGGGCTCGCGGTCGGCGGAGACGTCGGGCTTCGTGCCGGCCGCGGCGGTGCGCACTTCGTTGACGATTTCGTAGAACTCCGCCCAGGGCTCGACGCCGAACCAGGCGGCGTCGCCTTCGCGGTCGGCGGGGCGCAGCTCGATGGAGAGCGTGTTGTCGTTGACGGTGAGCGCGGAGACGGGCGCGCCGTAGCCGAAGATCATGTCGTCGATGGCCCAGCCGGAAGCGTAGCGCTCGGCGGGAAAATAACTGTCGTCGGCGACGATGTCGCCTTCGATCTGCTTGACGCCGCGGGCCACGAACTGGTCGGCCAACTCGGCGAGAACTTTTTCGGGCGGGCCGTCGCGCTCGGCTTTGGTGTCGTACGGAAACTTGCGGTTGGAAAGATTGGGGTCGCCGCGGCCGACGAGCACAACGTCACCGCGGAGACGGCCGTAAGCATCGAGCGAGCCGCGAGACTCGACGGTGGTGCGCCAGCGGAAGTCCGGGCCGAGCAGGGCGAGCGCGGGAATCGTGGTGTAGAGCTTCGTGTTGGACGCCGGGGTAAAATATTTTTCGGGGTTGTGGGCGTAGAGAGTTTCGCCGGTGACTGCGTCGAGCACCAGCATGCCCCAATGGCCTTTGCCGGCCTTGGCGTCGGAAAGGATGGCGTCCGCGCGAACGCGGAACTTGGCGACGTCGGGGCGGACTTTGGGCTTTTTGGGCGCGCGCTGCGAGTAGGCC
>JACOSF010000277.1 GCA_016179005.1 Acidobacteriota bacterium
ACGAGCGATTCGCCTTCGATATAGGAAAACGAAAAGTTGGCGGTGTTAGGCGTGCGCGGCGCGTGCGCGCCATTCACGCGCGCGTTGGGAATTTTTTCGAGCAATCCTTTTTCGAGGCGATCGCGGAGCGCGGCCAGCCGCACGCCTTCAGCCTGCAATTTGTTCAGCGCAACCTCCGCGGCTTTGCCAAGACCCACGATGCCAGCCACGTTTTCCGTGCCCGGGCGGTGAACACGCGTGTCCTTTCCGCCAAACAACACCGGCTTGAGGCGCGTGCCCTTGCGAATGAAGAGCGCGCCAACGCCCTTGGGGCCATAAAACTTGTGTCCGGAGATGGCCAGCAAATCCACGCCGAGCTGCTCCACGCTGATGGGAATTTTCCCGGCGGATTGCACGGCGTCAGCGTGGAAGTAGACGTCGGCTTCCGCGGCGATGCGGCCGATTTCTTCGAGCGGCTGGACGCAGCCCAATTCGTTATTGGCGTGCATCACGGAGATGAGCACAGTTTCAGGGCGCAGCGCGCGACGCACTTCATTGGGGTCCACCAGGCCATTGGCACTCACCGGAAGATAGGTAACTTCCACGCCCTGCGTTTCGAGCGCGCGGCAAGTCTGCAGCACGGCGCTGTGTTCGATCTGCGTGGTGATGACGTGCTTGCGCGGGCGCTCGTCCGCAGAAACGATGCCCAGGATGGCGAGGTTGTCGGACTCGGTGCCGCCGCTGGTGAAGGTGATGTCCGCGGCGCGGGCCCCGAGTAGCGCAGCCACCTGCTCGCGGGCGTGCTCCACGGCTTTCCGCGCCTGCTGGCCGGGCGAGTGGATCGAGCTGGGGTTGCCGAAGTTTTCCGCGAAATACGGCAGCATGGCTTCGAGGACCTCGCGGTCCACGGGCGTGGTGGCGTTGTTATCGAAGTAGACGCGGGGCATGGGGAGTTCTCAGTTTTCAGTTGTCAGTTTTCAGTTCTTGGGCGACGTAGGACAGAATATCCCTCCGATGGAGGAGGGTCAAGGAATCGAAATTTGGCCCGCCGCAACCCGCGATTAGATGCCTGATTTTCAGCATCATGAGATCACCCCCGGGGGGGTATCATCGAATCCCCCAATCCACTGAGTCCAAAGGAGTTCCGCGTTTTGATTCATTTTGAATCAAAACCAGAAGTGATTGAACAGGAAAGAGTTGCGGGTTCGATTGAACGGGAGAAAAATTATGTGTTGACTTCAAAAAACCGGGACACATTAAGCCTTTTGGAACTTTCCGTTCGACTGCAGAGGCGGCGCCCGGCAGTACCTTAGCCATATGCAAAGCCATGGCCTACATATTAACTAATAGAATCTGAGTTGTCAAGAGGCATTCCTGACGGGTCGTGGGTCGGTTTCCGATCAGCGCGTTCATCGGGGGTAGAGAAAACGATGCGGAAGTGGCAAGGCCAGGGAGGGTGCGAGACCGCTGGTCGATCCTCTCCCAAATGACGAGCCAGGCGCATACACAAGCAAGTGGATCCGGCACCGAACTCGAGAGGAGTGCGCGGGTTTGTCGGGGGCAGGAATGCATGTTATGGTCCTCAGCCTATTGGACAGCGCTGCGAGGGCTCGCGGCGCGGAAGGCGGCAACTGTGGCGACTGGTGCTTCCGGACCTGTGACTCGTAGAAGCTCGTTCCAGGCTAAGCATGCGGTGTTGGTTGTGTTCGGCCTGATGGCGCTGTTCGTGCTCCTCACGCGCGAAATGACACTTCTGGATTCCCACTCCTTCCTGCGGCAGCGCTATGCACAGATTCCATGGCTGATGTTGGCGCACGGCGTTCCCGGAGCGCTGGCGATTTTCCTCGGCGTGTTCCAGTTTTCGAGCCGGCTGCGTCAGCGATATCTGCAACTGCATCGCGTGATGGGACGCATCTACGTCGGGAGCGTCGCCATCTCCGCGCCGGTTTCAGTTGCGGTTGCCATGGCTCTGCCTCTCCCTACCTTATTCATGGCATCGGTGATCCAGGCCGTTGGCTGGGTTACCACCACGGCCACCGCCCTCTATTGCGTTCGCACGGGCAAGATCCAGCAGCACCGCGAATGGATGATGCGCAGCTATCCGTTCGCGGCGGTTTTCGTTGTTGTTCGCGCCATTCTCCCCATCCCTGCGATTGAACGGATGGGAGTGTTCGGCATCGCCACGGTGGTTTGGAGCGTCATTGCTACAGCGTGTTTCCTGCCGTCGTTTGTGATTGCGTGGCAGGCGTTGGCTGCGAGCCGACGAGCGGAAAAGGTCCGGACTGCGGCCTGAACAACTACTCCCAGCGCCAGCGGGTGTGCGGCTTCAGCGTCCGTGGTAGTGCTCCTGAGTTCCTGCCTCAAGAACTGACTACTCCTGCCACGTCGAACCTTGCAACTTGGACGATCCAGCACGATTTCAGGCCGACTATTACTGGAAGCTCTATCGAAAGCTATTCCCACGCAGCTACCTTCCAGAGGCCTGCGCTGCAAGCATTGCAAGCGCTTTTGCTGTAGCACTTTGGGGATAGGTTCATTTCCAACTGACCCAGCACCCTCCGAGCTATTGCCTTGACAAGCGGGAGTGCATTCGATAGTTTGCCTTGCGGCTTGCGGGAAGTGCGATTGCAGCGCAGCCAAGAGTGGCTGCGCTACGCGCGGCAAAGAAGCGATTCACGGAGCGAGCCTTGGTACAACCGATTATCACGCTGACCACCGACTACGGCACGGGCGATCACCTCGTCGGGGTGATGAAGGGCGTCATCCTGAAGCTGAACCCGGAAGCGCGGATTGTGGACATCACCCACGACGTAATGCCGTTCGACATCCTGGACGGCGCGCTGACTATCGGGCAGGTCTACAATATTTTTCCGCCGAAGACGATTCACGTGGTGGTAGTGGACCCCGGTGTGGGTTCACAGCGGCGGCCGATCCTGGTGACCGGCGACCAGCACTACTTCGTCGCGCCGGACAATGGCGTGCTCTCCATGGTGTACGAGCGCGAGCCCAAGGTGACCGTGCGGCACATCACCTCGGAACACTATTTCCTCCACCCGCTGAGCAACACATTCCACGGGCGGGACGTTTTCGCGCCTGTCGCCGCATGGCTTTCCAAAAACTGGCAGACGCCGAGCTTCGGCGACGAAGTCACCGATTTTGTTCGCTTC
>JACOSF010000278.1 GCA_016179005.1 Acidobacteriota bacterium
GGGCTGGACGAACGGGCGGAGAAAAACTACGCAGGAGTTGATTTCACCGGTCCGGTTGGAATCGTCCTCGGCAGCGAGGGCCAAGGCTTGCATGAACTCACGCGCAAGCGCTGCGATTTCCTCGTTTCCATCCCCACCGCCGGCCCCGTGCGTTCTCTCAACGTTTCCGTGGCCGCCGGCATCGTCCTCTTCGAAGTCGTCCGCCAGCGCCAAAAAATTTCTGGCTCTCTAAACCCTACACCCTAAACCCTACACCCTTCGATTCACTTATCGTACTGAATCAGCGAGAACACATCCAATCCCGGCAGCTTCGACCGGCCATTCAGAAAACTCAGTTCCACGGCAAAGCACGTGCCCACCACCTCGCCCTTTAGTTTCCGCACCAGTTCGACGGTGGCTGCCGCCGTGCCGCCCGTGGCCAGCAGGTCGTCGCACACCAGCACTTTCTGTCCCGGCTGCACCGCATCCTCGTGGATTTCCAGCGAGTCACTGCCGTATTCCAGCGCGTAGGTCACCTTTGTTGTCTTCCACGGAAGTTTCTTGGGCTTGCGCACGGGCACAAACCCCGCGCCCAGCTTCATGGCCAGTGCGGGAGCAAAAATGAATCCGCGCGCCTCGACCCCGGCGACCACGTCGATGGTCTTCCCGGCGTAGTGTTCGCACAGCCGCTCGATCAGCATCCCGAAGCCCTTCTTGTCTTTCAGCAGCGTGGTCAGGTCGTAAAACAGGATTCCGGGTTTCGGCCAGTCCGGCACCTCCCGGATCATCTTTTTCAAATCGTTCATTCGCGTGTCTCCTCCGTGCTGTGTGCGGGTTGATAGACTACCAATCGTGCTCGATTCCGAAGCCATTCGCGTACCGCAATGCCACCGCGGCCTCTTCTTCCGTCACGGTACTGACGTCTGCGGCGCGCGGGCCGCGTTCCAGTTCTGCCCGCAAGCAGCGCAATTGCTCTGCCGTGCCGATGGCGTACACTTCCACGCGGCCGTCGCGGAGATTTTTCACGTAGCCGGCCACTCCGAACCGCTCGGCCACGCGCTGCGCGAAAAACCGGAAGCCTACGCCCTGCACCATCCCGGATACGAGAAAGCGTTTTGCTTGGCGATCGTCCGGCACAATCTGCTGGCGGGGGAAGTTCTCCCGTCGCACGCGTGATTCTACCAGAGGTCGTGAGCAGCGCGCCTGCGAATGCCACCCGCTGGCCTTTCGCTTGGCTTGTTTCTGAGGCTACAATCCCCACGGAGGATTTCGGATGGCCCTCCTTCGCTTTCTCTGGTTTCCTGCGCTCGTTTTCTCGCTCGTCCTGGGTTGGCTCTGGCTCGATCGCCAGATGGGCTGGCGCGGCATTCAACTTCGCGGTCTCGGTGGATTTCTAATGCTCGTCGGCGGCCTAATCATCTCTTGGTGTTCAATTCTTTTTGCAAGCATTGGAGAAGGCACCCCGCATCCTTTCACAGCCAAGACGAAACACCTGGTCATTGCCGGGCCTTACCGTTTTGTCCGCAATCCGATGATGTGGGGCGTTGGCAGCGTTCTGGTTGGCCTCGCGCTCTACTTCGGGTCTGTGGGGCTGTGGTTCGGCTTGGCGGGCTTTCTTCTCTTTGTCTTCTTGTTTGTGCCGGGCTACGAAGAGCGGGACATGCAGCGCCGCTTCGGTGAAGAGTACCGCGAGTATTGCCGGCAGGTTCCTCGCTGGTGGCCCCGTTTTCCGCGCCCCAAATCTCATTGACTCGCCAGTCGCTGCCGGGGTATTCTATTCATGATAGAGGCCTCCCTGCCGGTAGGGACAGGCAGGGAGGATTTGTTTTCTAGGTTCCTGAGAAACCTTCGAACAGGAGCAACCTAACGAAATGTACGCCTTCGGACTTTTTGCGGGGATGGTAGTTGTCGGCTTTGTCTTTGCCAAGTTGCGCGGCCGCAGCAACAATAAGCCTTCCGTGACCAGATTGATGCCTCCAAAGCACTAATCTCGCGGACTGTCTTCTTGTGAGGCCGTTCCGGACGCTCGGGACGTTTTCTCCGATCTAAAATCTTTCCAGGGTCTCCCCTCAGGGGCGGGCCTGAGTTGACGGGCTAGACGTCTGTCTGCGCACATGGCGCTCTGGCGGAACCCTTCGCCCTCGTGTCACAATCTCGTCGCATGATTCGGGCCATCATCAGCAGGCACGCTTGTCTTTTCTTTTTGCTTCTTCTGAGCGCTACCCTTTTTGCTGCCCGTCACCCAAGGAGCGCCCCGCACGAAGCGCAGCCCGCTCCGAGCGAGCCCGATCGCCCGCGCAAAGAGCCTTCGGCCGTTCGCGGCGTGGAGATAGTTCAGCAGGGCGGTTACCCGGAGCTTCGCGTTGACGGAAAGCCGTTCTTTATCCATTCCGCCGCATTTTTCTACTATCGCATTCCGCGCGATCTTTGGGCGGTTTCCCTGGACCGCCATCGCGAGCTGGGCATCAACACGATTGACCTCTACATTCCCTGGAACTGGCACGAGCCCCGCGAAGGCGAGCTCGACTTCGACGGCCACTCCGACCCCCGCCGCGACCTCCGCGCTCTCCTGCGTCTGATTTCCGAGAAAGGTTTCAAACTGAACGCTCGGCCTGGCCCCGTCATCCTCAACGAATGGCGTCACGGCGGCTATCCTGATTGGCTGCTCGAGCGCCCCGAATACAAAATGGAGGTGCGCGACCGTCTCGAAGGCCGTTACGCCCCGCTCTCCAACCTGAACGCGCGCGATGCGGAAGCGGCTGCCAAAGGCTGGCTCGAGAACGATACCCACATGCGCTACACGCGCAAATGGCTCGTCGCCGTCGCTCACGAGCTATCGGAATATTCTTCGCAGCGCACCCAGCGCATTAAAGTTCCTTCAGGCAAGCGCGGCGATCTCAAAGAAAAAGCGATCAGCGGTCCGCTGCTCTTCGTGCAGCTCGACGACGACATGGCCATCGGCCGCGCGAACTACGCTGGCCCCGCCTTTTGGCGCTATATGAGCGAGCTGCGGAAAATGCTCGAGGACGGCGGTCTCGACGTTCCCGCCTACATCAATCCCACGGACATGCGCGTCTCCGCCGCCGGCTTCGGTCTGGAGCGCCCCATCGGCGCGATGGGCCAGTGGTATCTTCA
>JACOSF010000301.1 GCA_016179005.1 Acidobacteriota bacterium
ATGAAGCGGCTGGACTTCGGGAAAGTTTCGACGCGGCGCTACCCGTGCTTGCGGCTGGCGCGGGAGGCGTTGCGCAAGGGCGGCGCGCTGCCGTGCGCGCTCAATGCCGCGGATGAAGTTGCGGTGGCGGCGTTCCTCGAGCGGCGGCTGAGTTTTCCGGGCATTGCGGCGGTGGTGGAAGATGTGCTGGGAAAAATGCCGCGGATGAAATTGACGAGCATGGATGACGTATTAAACGCAGACCGCGAGGCGCGGCGGCTGGCGCAGGAAGCGGTAACGAAAAGAAGTTTGCAGGCCGCGCCGGCGAGCGCGTAAACACAAAAGCAGGAAAGGAAGAAGGCAGAGACTTCATGGGTGACGCTTTTACTTACATTGTTTCGACGGCCATCGTGCTCGGGTTGATGATCCTGGTGCACGAGTGGGGACATTTTGTGGCGGCGCGGGCGTTCGGCGTTCGCGTGGATGTTTTCTCGTTCGGCTTCGGGCCGCGCATCTGGGGACGCAAGCGCGGGGACACCGACTACCGGCTGAGCGCGCTGCCGCTGGGCGGGTACGTGAAGATGGCGGGTGATAATCCGTCCGAGGAACGCTCGGGCGACCCCGCCGAGTTCCTCTCCAAGCCGAGGTGGCAGCGGGCGATCATCGCGCTGGCCGGGCCGTTCATGAATATTGTGACGGCGGTGATCATCTTCGATCTGCTGTTCATGTTTGTGGGTGTCGGCCGCCCGCGGTACTTCGACCAGCCGGCGGAAATCGCCGCGGTGACGCGCAAGTCCGCGGCGGAAAGCGCCGGAATCCAGGCCGGAGACCGCATCGTGGACGTCAACGGGGTGGCCATTTCCACCTGGGGCCAGGCCGCTGAGCGGATGAACGCCCTGTTGCCGAACAACGACCTCTCTGTCAAGTTCGAGCGCGGCGCGACAACCTTCAACGTAGATGTGAAATCGAAAGCGCAGCTGGACATCAACGATGCATTGGGTTACCCACGCGACCCCGTGGTCATCGGCGACATCGCTCCAGGCATGCCCGGCGGCGCCGCGGGCCTGAAAGTGGGCGACGAAATCGTGGGGATCAACGACATACCGGTGGTCAGCTGGATGCAGTGCGTCTCCGCAATCCGAGGCTCGAAGGGCGAACTGTTGAAAATCGAAGTGAAGCGCGGCGAGGAGACGCTGCGCGTTTCCGTGAAGCCGGTGCTGGGCCGAGGCGGGCAAGGCTCTGCATGGCAGGTGGGGATCAGCAACCGTTTTGACCTGGTGTATACGCGGCTGGGGCCGGTGGACGCATTCACCCGGTCGGTGATCACGACGAGGGATGCTTCCGTGCTCATCGTCGGGATCGTGGGGCAACTGTTTACGGGCAAAGTGGCGTTGCGCGAAATGTCCAGCATCATCGGGATTTCTCGCGAGGCCGGGCAGGCGGCCAAGCGCGGGCCGGCGGACTTGATCGGGTTCATGGCCATGATCAGCTTGAACCTGGGGATCCTCAACCTGCTGCCCATTCCGATTCTGGACGGCGGGCACATCCTGATGCTGTCGATCGAGGGCATCCGGCGGCGCGACCTGAGCCTGGCGGTGAAGGAACGTTTTGTGCAAGTGGGCCTGGTGTTCCTCTTGGTCGTTTTCGCCATCGTCATGTACAATGACATTTTGAAACTCCCGCTATTCCGTCGTTAAGCAAAGGACACTGGCCGAATGAGACCAGCCACACTTTTTCCGCGGAGAGTGACGCGCGCGGTGCGCGTGGGACGCCTGACCATCGGCGGGGACGCGCCCGTGGCGGTGCAGTCCATGACCAAGACGGACACCCGCGACGTCAACGCCACGCTGCGGCAGATCGAGCAGATGGAGGCGGTGGGCTGCGAAGTGATCCGCATGGCTGTGCCCGACGCGGAAGCCGCCGCGGCCGTGGCGGAAATCCGCAAGCGCACGCAGGCTGTGCTCGTCGCGGACATCCACTTTCAGTTCCGGCTGGCGCTGGCGGTGCTCGACGCGGGCATCGACAAGCTACGCATCAATCCCGGAAATATCGGCGACGCGGACAAGGTCCGCCAGGTGGTGAAGAAGGCGCAGGCGTGCAAAGTACCCATGCGCATCGGCGTGAACGCCGGATCGCTCGAACGGCACCTGCTCGAAAAATACGGCTACCCCACGCCGGAAGGCATGTGCGAAAGCGCGCTCTTCCACGTGAAAATTCTGGAAGAGTTCGATTTCCGCGACATCATCATCTCGCTGAAGGCCTCCAGCGTGAACATGACCGTGGCCGCGTACCGCCTGCTGGCCAAGCAGGTGGACTATCCGTTCCACCTCGGCATCACCGAGGCGGGCACGCAGTTTTCCGGCACCATCAAGTCGGCCATCGGACTGGGCATGCTGCTGGCCGAGGGCATCGGCGACACGATTCGAGTTTCGCTGGCCGCCGATCCGTGCGAGGAAGTGCGCGTGGGCTTTGACATTCTGAAGTCGTTGGAAATTCGCTCGCGCGGGCCGATGATCATCGCTTGCCCTACGTGCGGGCGGCTGGAAGTGGACCTGTTCAAGATCGTCGGCGAGATCGAGCAGCAGACCGCCCACATCCAGGAGCCGATTTCTGTGGCGGTGATGGGCTGCGCGGTGAACGGCCCGGGGGAAGCCAAGGTGGCCGACCTCGGCGTGGCGTGCGGCGTGGGCAACGGCGTGCTGTACCGCGACGGCCACGCCTTCCGGCGCGTTTCGGAAGAGGCCATCGTGCCCGAGCTGATCAAGGAAATCGAAGCGTACATCGCCGACCGCAAGGCCGGCCGGCCCACCGAGCCCGCGGAGAAACTCGAAATCGCGGAGAACTCCAACATCGTCACCCTCGCCCCGAGCAGCGCCACCGATTAAGGCAGGGAAGGGAAAATGTCTCCCAGGCCGCAACGCCGCATCTCCTCCGGTGAAAGGATCAACGCCGACGAAAAGCCCGGGCGCTTGCAGTCCGAGCTGGAAAGCCGCGGCATCCGGCTGACGCGGCAGCGGCGCGTGCTGCTGCGGGTGATGGAAACGGCGCGGCGGCACCTGGACGCTCACGACCTGCTGCGGCGCGCGCGGAAAATCGACGGGCGCGTGCACCGCGTCACCGTGTACCGCACCATCGACCTGCTCAAGCGCCACGGGCTGATTGACGAGCTGGACCTGCTCCACTTGCGCGGCGACCGGCACTTCTACGAAAGCCACGCTGTCCGCGACCATATCCACATCGCCTGCCTGCGCTGCGGGAAGGTGCGGGAGTTCGAAAGCCGCCTGTTCGAGCGCCTCAAGCGGCAAATCGAGCGCGACCTTCGCATCAAGATCACCGTCACGCGCACGGAAATCGGCGGGTACTGCGAGACCTGCCGGCAATAGCTCCCCCCGGAGTGCCTGACTCCCTGCCGAAGCCTCCTCCGCTCTGCAACTGTGTTGCATCCTAGTTGCAACAATGTTGCGAAGGCTCTTGACAGGCGGAGGGGTCCGGGCGTACAGTGGGGCCGTGTTGCAAATTAGTTGCAACTGGGGCGGCCACCCCGCCCGTCGGAAAGGACTCCTCCCGTGCCTCGTTTTCTCCTGCGCATGTTCACGCTCCTGTTCTTTTGGTTTGTTCTGTTCGCCCCATCTGGTTGGGCACTTCCGAATATTTCACTGCGCGGGCGCGTTCTAGACGCGTCCGGCGCGGTCATTCCCGGCGCCAGAGTATCCGTTTTCAGTTCCGCTGGCGTGCCGGTGGGCAGCACGGCGGCGGATGCCGAGGGAAAGTTTGTTCTGGAGAATCTTTCGCCGGGCCGTTACGAGATTGTCGCCAGCCAGACGGGGCTGGAACCTGCTTCGCGGGCCGTGGATGCCACCAGCGGCGAGCCCGGTGAAATCGTGCTGACGCTGCGGCTCGGCGTGGTGGCGAGCTGGGTGACGGTGACCGCCAGCCGCGGGCAGCCGGAGGACGCGCAGAGCGTGCCGCACGGGCTGAGCCTGGTGGACTCCGGGCAGCGCATGACGCGGCCGGCGATGATTCTTCCCCAGATATTCCGCGAAGAACCGGGCGTGCACGTGCAGCAGACCACGGCGCACCAGGGCGCGGTGCTCATCCGCGGGCTCACCGGGCAGCAGGTGCTGCACCTGATTGACGGCGTGCGCTTCAATAACTCGACGTTCCGCCCCGGACCCAACCAGTACTTGTCCACGGTGGATCCCGGCTTTGCGGAGCGCGTGGAAATCCTCCGCGGACCGAACGCCACGCAGTACGGCAGCGACAGCTTGGGGGGCACCATCAACCTGCTGCCGCCGCGTCCGGTGGGGGTGGCCGCGCGCGCGCAATTGCACGGCGAACTTTCGCCGTTCTTCCGCAGCGCGGACCTGGCCGGCGGGAGCAGCGCGCGGATTTCGTACGGCACCGAGAAAGTGCACGTGCTCGGCGGAGGAGCGTTCCGGCGCGGGCAGGATTTGCGGGCCGGAAAGGGCGGCGACTCCCACGCGGCGGTGACGCGCTTTCTGGGTCTTGACTCCAGCGCGCTGGGCGACCGTTTGCAGGACACGTCGTTCACGCAGTGGGCCGCGTACCTGCGCTTTTTTGCCAACCTGGGGCGCAACCAGACGCTCGCGATGACCTACCACCGCGGCGAACAGCTCGGCGGGCGGCGCTACGACCAGCTGAACGGCGGAAACGGCAACCTGATCAACTCATTCAATCCGCAGGTGCTGGACTTCTTTTATGCGCGCTACGAGAAGCAATCGCTGAGCTGGCTCGATTCGTTTTCGGGGACGTTTTCCTACAATCGGCAGCGCGACGATCGCCGCGCGCAGGGCGGCAGCGGCAATCCGCTGGCCAGCATCACCAGCGAAAATAACGTCACCTCCGTGTTCGGCTATCAGGGGCAGGGCACCACGCACTTCGGGCGGCACCACATCCTGCTTTTCGGCGGGGAGTTCTACGACGAATTCATCGGCTCCACGGCGCAGACGACGAACCCGGCGACGGGGGCTGTGTCCACCGTGCGCGCGCGGTTTCCCGACGGCAGCCGCTACTCGAGCTACGGCGTCTTTACGCAACACAGCTCGGAATGGCTTTCCGCACGATTGCACACGCAGGCGGGCGTGCGCGCGAGCGGCATCCACTTCCGCACGTTTGCCGCGAAAAATCCAGTGATCGGTGGCGTGCCCAGCGTTCCTGACTTTTCGTCCAAGCTGAATGACGTGACGTTTCAGGCCGGCGCATCGTATCGGCTTGCGCAGCCGGTGACTGTTTTCTTATCGCTCTCGCGCGGCTTCCGCGCACCGAACACCACCGACTATTCCTCCGTGGGGCTCACCTCCAACGGCTTCGAGGTTTCGCCGCAGCAGGCCGCGGGGGCGGGCGGATTTATCGGCACGACCGCGGGGAGCACGGCCGCCTCCACGGGCCACCGGGCGGATCAGCTCGCGCCGGAAGCGCTGTGGGACATCGAGGGCGGCGTGCGACTGCACGCGGGGCGCTTTTCGGGGAGCTTCAATCTGTTTCAGTACAACCTGAGGGACTTCATCACCAAGCGGACGCTGATCCTTCCGCCGGGCGCGGTGGGGCAGAGCATCGGTGGGGCGACGATTGTGTCGCAACTGGCTTCCGGTGCGGTGATCACCGCGCAAGACCCGCGGCCGGTGCTGACCCGTGCGAACACAGGACGCGTGCGCATCCGCGGCTTTGAAGGCGAGACGCGCGTGAAGGCGACGTCTGCGCTGTTGCTCAGCGCGCAGGTTTCTTATCTGCGCGGCGTGGACAGGGAGGCGGGCGGCCCGCCGGATATCGAAGGCGGATTGCCGCCGGTGCAAGGCCTAGTGTCGTTGCGCTGGCAGCCGTCCGGGCGCGCGTACTGGGTGGAGACCTACAGCTTGTGGTCCGACCGGCAAGCGCGGCTCTCTTCGATTGAGCTGGCGGATCAGCGCATCGGTGCCATCCGCACGCGCTCGTCCATCGCCGCCTTTTTCAACAATGGCGCGGTGGCCCGCGGGCTGGTGCAGGCCGGCGTTCTGCTGCCCACCGGCGAGACACTGGCGCAGGTGCAGGACCGCGTGCTGGGCGTCGGCGTGAACAGCGCGCCGATGTTCAGGAAATCGCCCGGATTCGGCACACTCAACTTCCGGGGCGGCTATCGCGCCGGGGAGCACTCCGAAGTGGTGTGGATGCTCGAAAACGCGCTGGACAAGAACTACCGCACGCATGGGTCCGGGGTGGATTCGGCGGGGCGCAACCTGCAACTGACGTACGTGTTGCGCTTCTAAAATGGAAGCGGACAGGCTAGAAAGCCTGTCCTACGATAGTTCGAGTGCAGCCGTTCGAGTTTCCTTGCAAATCCGCGGCGCTCAGCATATATGTAGCGACCCATGTGGGCTGAGATCCGCCGCTATCTCTTCTCGCGCTATTTGAACGTCCTGCTGGTCTTTGTTCCCGGGCTGCTTCTTCTGGAATATCGGGCTGCTTCTTCTGGAATATCTCCACGTGGGCGCGGTGTGGCTGTTTGCCGCGTCCGCGCTGGCGATTGTGCCGCTGGCCGGGGTGCTGGGCGACGCCACGGAAGAGGTGGCCGCGCGCATGGGTCCCGCGGCGGGCGGGCTGCTGAGCGGCACGCTGGGCAACGCCACGGAGTTAATCATTGCGCTGATGGCTATTCGCGCGGGTGAAATCGCGGTGGTGAAAGCCTCCATCACCGGCAGCATCCTGGGAAACCTGCTGCTGGTGTTCGGCCTGAGCGTGGTGGTCGGAGGAATGGGGCGGGTCAAACAGACGTTCGAGCGCACTCATGCCGGAGTGAACACGACG
>JACOSF010000302.1 GCA_016179005.1 Acidobacteriota bacterium
GCAGCCGCGCAGCAGAGCAGCAGCACGCCTCAGAGCGCGACGACCACGCAGAGCGCCACGCAGACTACGCCGCCGGCGAAGGATCCTAATGCCACGCCCGTCATTGACAAGCGCGAGAAGAATCAAAAAGCGCGCATCAAGGAAGGCGTCAAGAGCGGCGAGCTGACCAAGAAAGAAACCAAGAAGCTGGTCAAAGAACAGAAAGAAATCCGCAAGGACGAGAAAGCAGCCAAAGCGGACGGCACGGTGACCAAGGAAGAGCGCAAGGAAATCCGTAAGGACCAGCGCAAGGCCAGCCGCGATATCGCCAAGCAGAAGCACGACGCGCAGAAGCGGCCCAAGGCCAGAAAGAAGCCGTAAGCAAATTGGATTGGAGAGATGGGTGAAGCGCGGAGTCTCCGCGCTTCATTCCTTTTTGGGGCGCAGGATTTCGCGGCGACAGCCTGCTACGGTGTGCCGCGGGCGAGCACGGCAGCGTTGCGCTCGTCGGCGGCGATGACGCGGTTGAATTTCTTCAGGTCTTCCAGGCGCGTGGTGGGGACGCGCACATCCTTCACGATGTATTCCCGCTGATAACGCAAGATATTGCCCTCGACTTGCACTTTGCTGCGGTATTCGGCGAAACCAACGTCGATTTCCACCGGCGAGGGCAGCTCGTCGGCCTTGAACCCCGGCGGCAGCACAAACTCGTAGACGTCGCTTTGGAAGGTGGTGCTGTCGAACTCCACAGGCAACTTGCGCGGCTTGCGCTCCATGACGTCGTCGCCCTTCGCGCCGAGCACGCGGGGGCGCAGGAGCAACAGGTTGCCGGCGACCTTGGCGTAGTTTTCCGAGTCGAATTCGTAGTTCAGGATCAAGCTTTCGTCGTGCTTCTCCAGGTTTTCCGCGACCGCCTTGCGCAGGCGGAAGCCGCCGAGAAACTGCCCGAGAAAACTCTCCATCAATTTTTGGCGTTCGACGCCCTGCGCCCGGAGCAGCGAACTGCGGCGGCCGGTGGCGCTGTCCCCCCAGCGGATTTCCTTTACGGCCGCGCTGATCGCGCCCGTGGGACTGAGCGTGATTTTTCCGACGCGCAACAGCCGGTTGGTGGGCGGCGGCAGCAGCGGAAGCTCGATCAGCTCTCCGCCCGGGTCCGCTACCAGCAGCCCCTGATTTTTTTGCAGGTACGTGGGCAGATAGCCGAGCGGTGTGGATTCGTCGGTGGGGTCGAAGAAAAGCAGCTTGCCGAGGACGGGGTGCTCGCGGGTGGCGTAAAGAGTCGTCGCCGACACGTCCGGGGGCACGCGGATGGCCAGGATCACGTGGTTGAAGTTGAGCATGGAGGGGAAGGAAGGAGCGGTGACGCCGCGCGCGGCGTTAATCAGCACGTAGTTGGACTCGACGCCGATTTCTTTGAGCATGGTGCTGAGGACGGTGGCCTTATCTTTGCAATCGCCATAGCGGTTGGAAAAGATGTCGCGGGCGACGTGCGGCTGGTAACCGCCGATGCCGATCTCGATGGCCACGTAGCGGATGTCACGCTGGGCGAAGGCGGCCAGCGCGCGCATTTTGTCGAGCGTGGAAGTCGCGCCGGCGGTGAGCGCGGCCACCTTCTGCTTGATTTCGGGCGAGGAATCGCGGCGCCCGGCGGCGAGCTGCGCATACCAGTCGCCCAGCTCGCTCCACGAGGCGTGGCTCTTGGCGCGCTGCGCCGCGTTGTTGGGCACATAGGTGATGGCGAGCCAGCCGGCCACCGCCTTCCACGGCGGCATCAGCGGCTCCCACTCGATCGCCGCGACGTTTTCGATTTCCCAGACCGAGCCGTTTGCGCCCGTCGCCTGCGGCTTCTGGTCCGCGTAGTTCATCCACATGGCGCGGTACTCCCAGCCGGACGGGAGTTGCAGCACAAAGCGAGCCTTGCGCACCGGCAGGGGGTCCTGGAAGAGCCACTTGTCCTGGAAAACGAAGGGGCGCCGCCGCTGCTCGTACTCGTAGCCGATGACGCTGCCGACATCGGCGCCGTCAATCTTGGTGGCCTTCATGCGGACGTCGTCGTAGAAGGAGCCGCTGCCGTAGCTGGTCTCGACAAAATCCTTTTCCTTGATCTCGAATTCCACGCCCGCCGGGGTGATGGCCCAGGCCTTCAAGTAGGTGAGGCGGGTCTCGCCGTCGTAACCGACACCGACGTAGGCGCGCTCGCGGCCTTCGGGCCGCAGGATTTTCCACGCGCGGCGGTAGGAGGTGCGGATTTCGCCGTCGTCGCGCACGGTGGTGACCTGCTCGTCGAGCAGCATCACCGCGTTGGTTTCCGGCGGGTAGGCCGGCAGCGACATGGCCGCGGCCGCGCGCAGCCAGTCCGGCGCGCCGGCCAAGGCGCCGGGCACGGCGTAGAACATTGCCGCGCACAGGGCCGCGCTGAACGCGCTCATTGCGAGGAGCCGCCGCCAGTTGGGGAACGATTTGCTGTTCATCGCCTGCCCTCACCATATCAAAAAAGTTTTTTCGATAACCCGTACGCGTCCAGTCGCGCGATTCCCGGCGCTGCACGGCTACTTGGGTGGCGCTTCGCCCGTGCGCAACACAGCTTGTTCGTCATCGCCGGCCATCACTTCATCATAAAACCGGCGCAGTGACGGGTAATAGTCTGCCGGAAAGTAATAGGCTTCCAGAGCCAGGGAGCGGCGCACGCGCAGCTTGTTGCCCTGGTTCTCCCGCACCACCTCGAAGCTCAACACGTTGGAGCCGATCTTGCGGCCCTGCGGCAGGCTCTCGATGCGATAGTTGGCAGGCAACTCGATAGTGATGTCGTCCACGTCCCGGGAGGGGTAGCCGAAGTAGACCGGGTACTTCCGTTGTGCGTGCAGAAAGGGATGCACCTTGCTCAGGTGAAAGACCGAAGTAGGCAGCAGCAAGCGCCGCCCGGTGGCCGCGGCGTAACCCTGAATTTCCATGCTGTACTCCACTTTCAGAGCGGCATCGCTGCCTTCCAGACCCGTGACGCTTTCCACTTTGACCGTCGCACTGGAGGGCAGGCGGTCCTTCAACTCGTCTTCCATGTCCTTGCGCCGCTGGACTTCGTCTTTCTCCATCGCTTCTCGGCGGCGGCGTACGGCTTGCAGTCCGGCAAAGATGAATTCCACCTTGCCCTGCAATGTGCCGTCTTCGGTCAGGCGCAGAGCAGCCTTGCGCTCGGTGACCGCGTCCTTGCTGGCGGGCGCGGGCGTGCTGATCCAGGTGCCGCCGTCTTTGCCCGGCTTGAGTGCCGGGACTTCCGTTTTCTGCCAGGCCAGCAGGCCGAAAGGACAATTGGGCATGCCGGGATCAAAATAGCGGTCCGCGTCGCCGACGTGAACCAGGGCCACCTCGGCGTCCAGTTGATACTCGTCCTGCAGTTGCTTGTGGAAGAAGTGGTCGTCCCGCTCGGCGACGTGCACGATGCTGGCGGTAAACCCGGCGGAGCGGGCCAGGCCCACGAAGAGGCGCGCGATCTCCCGGCGGTAGCCGAAGCCGTGCTTCAGCACGTCCTCGATATTATTGTTCTCCTTCAGCTTTTCCTTCTTGGCTTCCTTCTCCGACCTTTCGCGTTCGTAGCTCAGGTTGCGAATCTGCTGTACCCGCGCGTAAATCTTCCGCAGTTTTTCCTCCGGCGAGGCAGCGCCGGCCGTGATCTGGCTCTCGGCGTTGGCGATGCCGCCGCGCTTGCCGATGTAACCTTCCACGGTATCGCGGAGCTCCTGCCCCTGCTTTTTCCAGAAGTCTTCGGGATTCTTCTCGAACTGGCGCGCGTAGGAAAACTCCACGCGCATGCGCATCTCCCGCTCCGGAGGCATGTACTCCTCTTCCTCGAAGGCGGGCACGTTTTCGAGTTCCAGGATGTACCAGTCGCCTTTCTCCTTGGGCATATTGCCGGGAGGGAGATGCATGGCGGTCCATTGAATGGCTAAACCTCTCAGGACAGGCCGGAAGGAAAACTTGACACGCCGCGTGAAGAACTCGCTCTGCAGCGGCCAGTAGGGGCTATAGAGGCGCGACTCGTCCCGCACCACCCGGTACTTGTATTCGATCATTCCGCCGGCCTGCACCTCGGGCATGGTGAACGCCTTGGCATAGAACTTGACCCCGCGGGTCTTCGCCACGGTCTTGTCAAAGATCTTGCCGTCGAATTCCACCACCGAGCCGTCGGGGCGAATGGTGCGCGCCTTGATGTCCCTGACGCTTTCCGTGTCCTTCAAGTAGAGGATCTCCACGTCGCCGTGCTTCTTGCCTTCTTCGGTGAGGATCTTGATGCGGTAGTAGTTCGTCTCATACGACTCGACATCGTCGGTGAGGCGCTCGCGGTAGAGAACCACGGCGTGCGCCCCGGGCACGCCCGGGACTTCCTTCAGCGACAAATCCTCCGGAGTGATGGGCAACCAACCACCCTTCATCTGCGCGGCGGCCGGCGCGGCACTAAGGAGAATCCCCAGCAGCAGGCAGAGCGTGCAGATGAAGTCATGGCGATTCGACATGTCAGAAACCTCCAAGGCGGGCCCGGCGCGGCCAGGCCGAATTGCCAAAAAAGCTAACAAACTAGGCGACAACATATCCGCCTGCCCGGGTGATGTCAACAGAGGCTCCGGGAAGGCGTTGTCGCGGCGATTGGCCGGCCGCTGGAGCGCCGGAACGGAAAAACCCTTCCGCGGAACGGAAAAACATTTCACCGCGCTGCAAAGTTGTGCGGCATGGAGCGGTGCTCCAGATCCGGGCAATGGCCGGGCCGCTGCAACAGCCTCAGCCGTGAGGAGTTAGACGCCGGGGTCCCCGCCGGAGGCAAGGGAAAGGAGGCCGCGCGGTGCGGGAATGGAAACACGCGTGCACATTCCGCTGGCGTGGATAGTCTAGTAAGCTTATAGACTTACTTGGGTGCGCCGATGAAGATCTCCAAAAAAGGCCTCTACGCGCTGCAAGCTTTGATGAGCCTGGCCCGGCACTATCCGCAGGGCGCCGTCAAGATCCGTGAAATCGCCGCGGAAGAAGCGCTCCCTGAAAAATTCCTCGAGTTGATCCTGCTCGAGCTGAAAACCGCGCGCATCGTGGAAAGCGAGCGCGGCACGCACGGCGGCTACCGCCTGAAGCGCGCGCCGCGCCGCATTTTTCTGGGCGAGGTGATCCGCACGATGGACGGTCCGCTGGCGCCCTTCGGCGATGCCGCGTTGCTGCGCCGGCTGGTAGCGCGCGACAAGAAACACTCTTCGCTCTTTCGCGTGTTTCTCGACGTCCGCAATTCCGCCGCGCGCATCCTGGACCACACGTCGCTCGCCGAAGTTTGCACGCGGAGACATTGAATGCGCCCGAAACAGTTTGCAGAGCGCCGCGTCGGAAAGAAAATAACGATGAGAACCGCCCGCATCCCCAACAGCAGCCTTCGCGTCATGCGCCCGGCTTGCTTTTTGCTTGTGCTGGCCGTGTGCATCACCGGCTGTTCCTCGAAGCCTCCTACCTCTTCGCCATCTTCCGCTTCCGGTGGCACGGCGGTGATTCGCGTGGGCCACTTTCCGAATATCACGCACTCGCAGGCGCTCATTGGAAAATCAAACGGCTGGTTTGAGAAGGCCATGGCCCCCGACGCGCGCGTGGATTGGAAAGTGTTTAACGCTGGCCCCTCGGCCATTGAGGCACTCTTCGCCGGCGAAATCGACATCACCTACATTGGCCCGAACCCGGCGATTTCAGGCTACGTGCGCTCGAAGGGCGTGGCGCTGCGCATCGTCGCCGGCGCCACCAGCGGCGGTGCGGCGCTCGTGGTGCGTGCCGATGCGGGCATCACCAAGCCGGAAGACTTCCACGGCATGAAGATCGCCTCGCCGCAGCTTGGCAACACGCAGGACGTGGCCCTGCGCGCGTGGCTGCAATCCAAAGGGCTGCAGCTGCGCGAGAAGGGCGGCGACGTCCAGGTGATCCCCATCGCCAATCCCGACCAGATGACCCTGTTTATCCGCAAGCAGATTGACGCGGCGTGGGCGCCGGAACCTTGGGCCTCGCGGCTCATCCGCGAAGCCGGCGGCAAGCTCTTCTTCGACGAGCGCGAGCTGTGGGCCAACGGCGAGTTCGTCACCGCGCACGTGATCGTCAGCACGAAATTCCTCCGCGAACATCGCAGCCTGGTGAAGAAATGGCTCAAGGCCCACGTCGAGCTGACCGAGTGGATCAGCAAGAATCTGCCGCAGGCCAAGCAGGTGTTGAACGACCAACTCAAGAAAGACACCGGCAAGGCCATCGCGCAGCAAGTGCTCGACGATTCGTTCTCGCGGCTCAAGGTGACCTATGACCCGGTGAAGGCGTCGCTCTTCACCTCGGCGAAGTGGGCGTTCGACGCCG
Organism: Acidobacteriota bacterium; assembly: GCA_016179005.1. Classification (GTDB taxonomy): domain Bacteria; phylum Acidobacteriota; class Terriglobia; order Acidiferrales; family UBA7541; genus JACQDE01. Next base: position 6,337 of record JACOSF010000302.1, read on the forward strand.
GCCTGCTGGGGCGTGAGCGGCCCGACCTCTCGGGCATCTACGATCTGTCGGTGCTGAACGAAGTGTTGAAGGAAAAGGGAGCCAAACCGATTCCATGAGCGATCTGAACGATGTTTCCAGGATGAAGCCCGCCGCCTTCGAGCTGCCGCAGTTCGCGGAGTTGCGCGCGCCGAAGCTGCGCGTCTCCGGCGTGTCCAGAAAATTCGCCACGCCGAACGGTGCGAGCGTCACTGCGCTCGAGCACATCAGCCTCGAAGTGCGGTCGGGCGAGTTGCTGTGCATCGTTGGGCCCTCCGGCTGCGGAAAATCCACGCTGCTGAACCTGATGGCCGGGCTGGACACGCCCTCCGCCGGAGAAATCTTTCTCGACGGGCTGCGCGTGGACGGCCCCGGCGCGGGCCTCTCCGTGATTTTTCAGGAGCTGGGTCTTTTCCCGTGGCTCACCGTGCTGCAAAACGTCGAGTTCGGCCTGAAGATGAAGGGCATGGAGCGCGCCGCGCGCCGCAAGCGCGCCATGGAATTCCTGCGCCTGGTGCATCTTTCGTCCTTCGAGTCCAGCTACATCCACCAGCTTTCCGGCGGAATGAAGCAGCGCGTGGCGCTGGCGCGTTCGCTGGCCACCGCGCCGGACGTGCTGTTCATGGACGAGCCGTTCGCCGCGCTGGACGCGCAGACGCGCGACCTCATGCACGAGGAGCTCGAGCGCGTGTGGAAGGAAACCGGGCAGACCATCGTGTTCGTGACGCACAACGTGCGCGAAGCCGTGCGCCTGGGCGACCGCATCATGCTGCTCACCTTCCGCCCCGGGCGCGTGAAGAGCGTGTTTCCGGTGATCCTCGAGCGGCCGCGACACCTCGAGGACGCCGATTTGGCAATGACGGCGCGCGAAGTGCTCGCACAGTTGAAGGAAGAGATCAACAAAGCTGTCGAGGAGGAGTACCACCATGCGGCGAAGGATTGAGAAGCTGATCGTTTTCTTCTGCCTGTTCGCCGTCTGGCAGATAATTTACAGGCTCGACATCTGGCCGCCGTACCTTTTTCCGTCGCCCTCCGACGTGTTTGAGGCGCTGCGCGCCGGCTTTTCCGATCGCACCTTTCTAATCGGCATGGGCATCAGCATGCGGCGCATCGCCATCGGCTACGGCATTTCGATTGTGCTGGGGCTGGCGCTGGGCCTGCTGATCGCAATGAACGATTTCCTGGAGAACACCATCGGCAGCCTGGTGCTCAGCCTGCAAAGTTTGCCGAGCATCTGCTGGCTGCCGCTGGCGGTGCTGTGGTTCGGGCTTTCCGAGAACGCGATCCTTTTTGTGGTGATTATGGGCTCGCTGCTGGCGGTGACGATTAACACCGAGTCCGGCGTGCGCAACGTGCCCAAAATTTACATGCTGGCCGGGCGCAACCTGGGCGCCAACGGCTCGCGGCTGTTTCTCCACGTGCTGCTGCCTGCGAGCCTTCCGTATCTGATTTCGGGATTAAAGCAGGGCTGGGCGTTTGCGTGGCGTTCGCTGATTTCCGGCGAAATGATTTTCGTCAGCATGGGCCTCGGGCACCTGCTGATGATGGGCCGCGACCTGAACGACATGTCCCAGGTGCTCGCCGTCATGGGGCTGATTATGTTTCTTGGGTACGTGGTGGACCGCGTCTTCTTCGTTAACGTCGAGCGCCACATCCGCTCGCGCTGGGGATTCGCGCCGACGACGTGATCTGATGTGCAGCAAACTGATGGATGGAACAAGCAGATTCTAAATCCTTAGCGCTTCGCAACTGGCTCCCAAGGTGCGTCGGGGTCAAACGCTCGACGAATCATTTGCGAAACCTGCCGCATCCGCGTACCGGAGAGCGGGCGCGGCAGCCGTTCCAGTAATCGTGACTTGGGGAACGTGGTGATGAAGTGGCCTTTGAGGAATGAAGTTTGTGGAAGCCCGGTTTCACCGGGTTCGAACTGCAGTGTTGTGGGTCCTTCGGCGCCAGCGCTGCCAAACGGCACGATGAGCACGGAATCGATCCTGTCACTCTGATTACGAGCATCGAGCGAAACAACGACGACCCAATGCCGTGAAGGTGGGTTCCCGAGGTTTGCCGTCCAAATCTCTCCACGCCGCGGGCTCGGTCGCTGGCTCGGGCGTTCAGGCTTCAAGGTCAACCTCGTCGGCTATTTCTCCGAGGAATTCCCCGAGTTGCTTTTCCTCTCGCGCCGCCTTCGAGGAAAGCGCCGCGAAGTAGGCTGCGGTGTCGCCTTCGAGCCGAGCCCGATTCTCTGCGCGGCGCGCGCGGTGCACGGCCATGTCCACCGCTTCTGCCAGACTCCCGGCCATGCCTCTCTTCACCAAAGCCGTCAGGTAATCGCGGGTTTCCGGAGCGACGGTCGTAGACAGTTTGTAGCGATTCTTGGCGCGCATCCTCATAAAAACTTAGCAGTGAATCATCCCCCTGTCAAGGACCTAATTCAGGTGACAAAATGCGGGATGACAGGTGCCCGTGGAGGTCAATTACGCCCAGCGGCGGAAGAAGAGCGCTTGGCGGGCGATGGACTCGGTTTTGGCCACCAGCGCTTTCATCTGCTCGTCGTTGAGCGGCGTAAAGCTGCGCGCGAGCTTCACGTTTTCCTCCACCTGCTCCGGCGAATCGCAACCCACAATCACCGTGCTGACCGGCAGCGAGAGCACGTAGTAGAGCGCGTCGCGCATGACGATGGTGCCCGGCGTGGTGCCTCCGCCGAACGACGGCGCGCTTCCCGGCGGCGGCGGAATCCACGTGGAGAGAATTCGGCCGCGCGCGGGAACCTTCATGCCGATGATGCCCATCTGTTTTTCCACCGCCAGCGGCAGCAGCTTTTCGATGAAGCTCAGGTGATGCTTGTCCGCGGCGTTCAGCGCCATGAGAATGGTGTCGAACGGAAAGCGTTTGATGCCCTCGATGAGCACGTCGGGGTCGGCGTGCCCGGTGATGCCGAGGAATCTCACCATTTTTTGTTCGCGGGCCTGCTGCATCGCTTCGATCGCGCCGTCCTTGCCGAAAATTTGTTCGATTTGTTCCATGCGCGAGATGTTGTGGAGCTGCCAGAGGTCGAGATGATCGGTGTTGAGCAGTTTCAGCGATTCTTCGAGCAGTTTCAGCGAGCCGTCGCGCGTGCGGTCGTTGGTTTTCGAGGCGAGAAAAGTCTCGGAACGCCGGCGCTTCATTACCTGGCCGATGTAGCGCTGGCTCCAGCGCTCCGTGCCGCCGTACGCGGCGGCGGTGTCGATATAATTGATGCCCAGGTCCAGCGCGCGCTCGACGATGGGCACCGCGACGGCTTCGTTATTGGGCTGCTCGACGGCGGCCTGCCCGCCCAGGCTGAAGATTCCAACGCGGTAGCCGGTCTTGCCGAGGTTGCGCGTGGGCATCGCCGCGGGCGTGACGGGATTCGCAGGCAGCGGCGGCAGCGCGTGGGCCGCAGGCGCCAGAGCTTCGCGCGCGAGAAAGCTGGCAGTGGCTGCGCCACCCAGTTTCAGGAAGTCACGACGGTCAACGAGAAGTGTGTTTTCCGATTTGTCTTCACTCATGGCGCGCTCCTGCGGAGAATCGTATTCCCGTTGCGGCCCCGGATGCAACTTGCGCTTACTTTCTTCCTCTCGTGCACTTCTTTGCGTAGCGACGCTTCCCACAGTCTTTCTCCGCAATCTCCCGTGGCGCGCGCAGAGAGAATGGCTACCGAGCTTGACAGCAAAAAGCGGCAAGTGTACGGTCTGGTGCCAAGAAGCAGTTGAAATTGCGAGTTCCAGCGAATGCCGTGGGGAGGGTGTGTGCCCGGTTTTGCATCCAAGCTGTCGAGAAAACTGCTGGGAATTCTTGCCAGTCTTCTGATCGCCTACGGTTTTGGGGAGATCCTCACGCGCCTGTTTGTTCCGGATCCCGCCTTTCGCCGCGAAAACCGCATCGAAATGTGGCAGTCCGACCCACTCGTCGGGTACAAGAACAAGCCGAACTTCCACGAATACGTGTGGGGCTTCGTGCCTCTTTCCACCAACAGTATGGGCTACCGTGGCCACGAGGTCGCAGCGCCCAAGCCGCCCGGAACCTATCGCATCATGGCGCTGGGGGACTCGATCACGTGGGGCGTCGGAGTAAAGGACAGCGACACCTACTCGGCCGCGCTGGAGCAATTGCTGAATCAGCAGGAGGCGCAGAAAGCGGGAGTACACTTCGAAGTGGTCAACACCGGAGTGGGCGGGTACTCCACCCATCAGGAACGCCTGACGTTTGAGCGTGACCACCGCATGCTTTGTCCCGACCTGGTGACTCTGGGCTACACCAGCAACGATTTTTATCCCACCGAGGATCCTTTTTGGAACGTGCGCACGTTTCACCAGCCGGCGAAGGACAACGTACAGCGCAGCGGCGACTATCCTCCGGTCATCCATCCACGGTTGCAGTTCTTCTGGTTTTTCCGCAGCATGGTGAAAAAGGTTTACGGGCAGCACAATCTGCGCGAGGCCGCCGCACTCACACCGCCGCTGCAACACGCGTTTCCCCCGGGCAGCTTCGAGGACCGCTCATGGCCGGTGCTGGTCGGGCACATGCAAGCGATGAAAAAGCTTGCCGATCAGTTGGGTATCCCCTTCGTGGTGTTGCTCTTTCCCGCTTATCCTCAGGTCCTCAGTGCCGAGCCGTCGCCATTCCCACAATCACGAATGGCAGCTGACCTTGAGAAAGCCGGGATCGACTCCATCAACTTGTACAATGCATTCCGCGGGCAGCGGGAGGGGCTGTTTGTGGATTGGCTGCACCTCAGTCCTTGGGGGAATCGCATGACTGCCGAGCAGATCCTGCACCGGATGGAGCAGAAAGACTGGCTTCCTCACTCTTCTGCTTCTCTGAAAACATGCGGTTCTTCAGAGGCGGGCCGCGCGGGGCCGAGCGCGGCGAGTGCGTCTGTTCGCTGATGATGACTCTGTTGTTGACGTGAATGCCGGGGCCTTGCACGGTGTCCCAATGCCCATTCCCCTTCGCCGTCGCAGCCATCGGATTTGTTCTCGAGGGAGGATCGGCGTCCGTGCTGCAGTGGTGCCGCGGACCCTAATGTTTGCTCCGAGACATTAGGTGGAGGCTATCGCAGGCCTCGGCCCCAGGTCAAAAGTGTGCAAAGGTTTTGCGGACCAAGTGAAATGACTTGCACATAAATGACAGCCGCTCCATAGTGGAGCTGTCGAGAGCCGTGGTTTTCCAGCATAAGTGATTGGATTTGCTCAGCTTAGTTATCCTTTGATTTGGAGAGCGGATTGCTAACCTGTCTCTATGGATCGCCAAGTTCATGGTTGGTGAAAGGGTGAGCGAATGCGCTTCCTGACTGTGGCCCGAAGACGAACTGCCATTGGCGGTAACCTTCTTTCCTTCTTCTGGGGCAACAAACGCTGGTGGGTGCTTCCCATGGTCTTCGTCCTGCTGATGTTTGGAGTGTTGCTCGTCCTGGCGCAGAGTTCTGCGATCGCCCCGTTTATCTACACGCTTTTCTAAGGAGTGAAAATGCTGAAGCGTCTGTGGGAGCGCTGGAAGAAGATTGCGCACGCGATCGGGAATTTCCAGGCGAGACTCCTCCTGACGCTGCTCTACGCCGTGCTCGTTTTGCCCTTCGGACTGATCGTGCGGCTCTTCGCGGATCCCCTCCGCATCCGGCGGCTCCCCTCCCAGTGGCTTAGCCGCAACGACGACGACTCCGCCCCGACCCTCGATTGGGCCACGAGATACTGGTAGATGAATATCCTGGGGATTTCCTGCTACTACCACGATGCCGCCGCGGCCCTGCTGCGCGATGGTCAATTGGTGGCCGCTGCGGAAGAAGAGCGCTTCACACGAATCAAACACGACTACAACTTCCCGCGCAAGGCCATCGAGTTTTGCCTGGCACAGGGCGGCCTCCGCGGTCCTGACCTGGATTACGTGGTCTTTTTCGAGAAGCCCTTCCGCAAGTTCGACCGCATCCTCATGACCGTGCTGCAGACTTACCCCCAATCTTACAAGGTCTTCCGCGAGTCGATGATCGCCTGGATGCTTGACAAGCTGTGGATCGGAAGCACCCTGGAAACGGAACTGGGCATCCCGAAAGAGAAAGTGCTCTATTGCGAACACCACTTGTCCCACGCGGCCAGCGCCTTCCTCTGCTCTCCGTTCGAGGAAGCGGCCATCTTGACGGTGGACGGCGTGGGGGAATGGGTCACGGGCACGTGGGGCGTCGGGAAGGGCAATCAGATCCAGTTGCACAAGCAGATGGAATTCCCCCACTCTCTGGGGCTCCTGTACAGCGCGTTCACGGCGTTCCTCGGATTCGAAGTGAACGAGGGCGAGTACAAAGTAATGGGCATGGCCCCATACGGCCAGCCGCGCTACGTGGATAAAGTTTGGAAAATGGTGCAGCAGAACCGCGACGGCTCATTTGCCCTGGACATGAGCTATTTCTCCTTCCACCACTCCACCAGCCGGACCTTCAATCACCGCTTTGCGGAACTCTTTGGCGCGCCACGGCCGCCCAAGATGCACTTCTTCACCCGCGACACCGGCTTCCCCAGTTACTTTGGGGAGAAGCCGGCAGCCTACGAGGAGATGTGCCGGCTGAACCAGCATTATGCGGACATCGCCGCCAGCATTCAGCGAGTCACGGAGGACCTGCTGTTAGGCATGGCGCGGCACGTCTACGAGCAGACCGGCCAGAAGCGCCTGTGCATCGCCGGCGGTGTGGGACTGAACAGCGTGGCCAACAGCCGGATTTTGCGCGAGACGCCCTTTGAGGAGATTTTCGTGCAGCCGGCAGCGGGCGATGGCGGCGGGGCGCTGGGCGCGGCCTTGTGGGCCTACAACACGCTGCTGGGCAAACCCCGCAGCTTCCGCATGGAGCACGCTTACTGGGGCCAGTCCTATTCCTCTGGCGAGATTTCGGGTTTCCTGGAGCAGAACAACATCCCCTACCAGCAGATCCAAAACGACGACAAACTGCTGGACATGCTCGTGGAACGAATCCAGAAGGGCAACGTGATCGGGTGGTTCCAGGGGCGGTTCGAATGGGGCCCGCGGGCGCTGGGCAACCGGAGCATCCTGGCCGACGTGCGCAACCCGCAGATGAAGGACATCGTCAACACCAAGATCAAATTCCGCGAACCCTACCGGCCGTTTGCCCCGTCGGTGCTGGCGGAATCTGCCGTCAACTTTTTTGAGATGGACGAGCCGACGCGCCACTACCCGGCGCGCTATATGCTGTACGTGGTGCCGGTGCGCCCGGAGCAACAAAGCCGCGTGCCGGCCATCACCCACGTGGACGGGACCGGACGCTTGCAGACAGTCTTCCGCGAGCATAGCCCGCGCTACTACCGCCTCATCGAGCGCTTCGGACAGGCCACCGGCGTCCCCATGGTGCTGAACACTTCCTTCAACCTGAAGGGCGAACCGATCGTGAACACGCCGGCCAACGCTTTCAGCACGTTCTCCAGGAGCGAGATGGACTGCCTGGTGCTTGAAAACTTCCTCATTGAGAAACACTAGCCGCCGCGGGCGCGAAGGTCACCATGCCCCTGATGGACGCTTTCTGGGGCGACCGCTACGGCAAGCTCGTGGACCCCTTCGGGCACGAGTGGTCCATCGGCACTCACCAGTACCACTACACGCCGGAAGAGATACAGCAGAAGCTCAACGAAAGGATTAGGCCGTTCGACGGCGTCTTGCTGCGCGCAAAAGTGCCTCGGGAGCGGCGTGGTCTCCGCTCTCGGGGTGAGCCTGCTTACGGTTTCGTCGCGCGGTCGATAAACTCCGCGACGTGGTTGTGCAGGCTCACGCGGTCGGAGTCCTGCAAGTACATCATGTGACCTGCGTCGTAGTAGTTCAGCTTGATGTTCTTTTGCAGGTCCGCAGGCAGGCCGAGGTGCGTAAAAGTGAACTCGGTGGCGAAAAACGGCGTGGCCATATCGTAGTAGCCGTTTTCCACCTGCACGAGCAGCCGGGGATTGGTGATCATGGCTTGCGCCAGATCGTTTTGTGTATTCGGCGCGCCGGGGAAGAAGCCACCGCCGCCGGGACCGCCGGGTGCGCCTCGCCGCCAGTTCCAGTTTCCTCCGACGCTGGCGGAGTTGTGATAGACCCTATCCTTGCCGAATTTCAGTTCGTCGTGGTTGTAGGCATTGATCAGCGCCGTGAACACGCCGCCGACGGCCGGGCCTTCGGGGTCGCCCTGCGCGCTTTCCGAAAGTAGATTGCGCGTGTAGCCGGTGAAGCGCGCATCGATGCGTCCGGAGGTGAGGCCTCGGCTGCGCATCAGCTCGACGTTGAATTGTCCCAGCGTGACGCGCAGGTTGGCTTTGAGCAGATAGTCCTCGCTCAGGCCGGTGAAGTAGGAAAGCCTTTTCGCCACCGCAGCCTTTTCCGTCGCGGAAAGTTTCGCGCCTTTGTAGAGCGCCGTCGCGTATTCGCCCTGTGCGTACTGCCGCGCTTCTTCGACAAACGCGAGCATATCCCCCGGCCGGTTTTTCAGCGCCTTGTGGTACCAGGCCACCGCCGCGTAGCTGGGAAGATAAAAAATGTACGGCCGGTCGTCGCCGGCGCCGAAGGTGAGCGTGGCCAGGTCGAGCACCGAAGAAATCAGGCAGATGCCGTTCAAGTGCACGGAATCGCGCGACTGGAGATAGTTGCCCAGCGCCGCCGAGCGGAACGTGCCGTAACTTTCTCCGAGGAGGAACTTCGGCGAATTCCAGCGATCGTTGCGGCTGATATAGGTGACGATGAACTGCGCGAACGCCGCCACGTCTTCGTCAATTCCCCAGAAATCGCGCTCCTGCCCCTTGCCCACTGCGTGGCTGTACCCGGCGCCCATCATGTCGATAAAGACCAGGTCGGTCTTGTCCAGCAGGCATTCGTTGTTGTCCACCAGCTTGTAAGGCGCCGGCGGCGTGAATTCTCCGTTAACCGTGGACGCGCGGCGCGGCCCGAACGCGCCCAGGTGTAGCCACAGCGATGCCGAGCCGGGCCCTCCGTTGTAAACGAACGACACCGGCCGCGTGCTCAGGTCCTTCACGTCGCTGCGCGTGTAGGCCACCGAGTAGAGCATGCCGGTCGGCTCGCCCTTCTCATTCTTCAGCAGAGTTGTGCCGGCGCTGGCTTTGTAGGGAATCGTTTGCCCGCCGATGCGGATGCTGTGCTCAGTGACCGACCATTCTTCTTTGATCGCCGCCGCTTCCGCCGCTGCCGCCGCGCGGTCGCTGACCGCCGGGGGCCGCCCTTCCTGCGGCCGCGGTTGTTCCGGCACCTGTGCGGCAACACTTGCCACTTGCACAATCATCAGGTAAAAAATCACCACACCCAGACCCAGAACTTTCCTCATGTTCGCGCTCCTCTTTGTAGCGGCGACTTTACGTCGCCACTTTGCTCCCGAAGTCAAAGTGAATTGCATTTGCCGATTTGGCAGGTGGATTCTATGCAAGTCAGGGAGGCCAAGTCAAAGAACGCCGCTCTTCATGTAGCGCCGGCCCGCGACGTCTCTCGAGCGGGCCGGCAGTGCTGCGTTGACTGCGGGTCCCGAGGGGCTTGCCCCGCCTGCCCTGAGCTGTGTCGAAGGGAGCCAGGGCGAGGGGCTTGCCCCGCCTGCCCTGAGCTGTGTTGAAGGGAGCCAGAGCGAGGGGCATTGGGGTCGCGCCGGACAAGTTCTAATGAACTTTCACTTCCACCGTTGCGGTCTTGCTGTTTCCCTTGCCGTCTTCCGCGGTCAATGTGTACGTCGTATTTTTCGTTGGTGCCACTTCCACGCAGCGGCTGAGCGACGGCCACACGCCACTCGCGGGCCGCGGTTCCACCCGCACGGTTTTCGCGTTGGACACGCCGTAGCACAATTGTGCAGTCTCGCCGCGGCGGATGAGGCCCGGGCTGGCATAGAATTGCAGAATCTCGAAGCGGTTCCCCCCGAGGAACTTCACCGCGCGCCGGTTTTCCTCGCGCTGCTTCTCCAAAGCGCGCTGCTCGATTTCGCGGTTTTCTTGCCAGCGCGAAAAGAAAATCCATCCGATCACCAGCAGCACCGCCACGTGAAGGAACCACGTGTACCTCAAGATGGTGCGGAACTTTCCTTTTGGTTTCGGCTGAGAATCATCAATCATGGCAAATTGCGGCTGTTGATTCCTACTTCGGCTTGGCGATTTCGGGTTTCGGGTACGCCTTTTCGAGGGCCTTCTCGTATTCCCCAAAGAGCGCCTGGATGCGCGTGAACTCTTTTTTCACGGCGTCGCGCAGTTCGGGCGGGTGGCCAACCTTCGCGCGTATTCTGCGCGAAGGTTGGGAAAAGGAGAAGGGGGAAAAGGAGTGGCGCGCCCGGGGAGACTCGAACTCCCGACCCTCTGCTTAGAAGGCAGACGCTCTCTCCAACTGAGCTACGGGCGCGCGGCAAA
>JACOSF010000088.1 GCA_016179005.1 Acidobacteriota bacterium
ATTCTATTAGATGCGCTTTTTCGCCCTTGCGACTTGGCAAAGTGACTGCAAAAAACGCAGTCGTAAAGATGGGCGCTCAGTTTTCGGGCACTGGCGTGGTTTTTAGAAAGGGTGGAGGCTCGCTGGTAACCGGTGGCAGGGCCACCATTTGGGCGAGTTGCTGCATGACACCTCGAAGCGCATCGCGAGAAGCCGGGTCTTCTTTTTGCAGGGCGTTCTCGATGATGTCGCTCTTGTCCAGAATTTGCTGCAATTCGGAACGGAACTTGGTCATGTCCGGCCGGGCCATGTCCGCGCGGACTTCGACGAAGAACTGTGTCGTTAGGCTTTGCGCCTCTTTGTATTCCTTGTGGGCCGTGTGGTCCAGCACTTGGAGCATTGTGTTTTCCAGGTGATAGATGCGTTCGTTGGCCCTCGCCTCCATCAATTGCTTGTCGGCGATGCGCAAGTCTCCGAGGGCGTTCAAGTATTTCTGGTGCTGTGGCCAGTAACCGGCCACAAATGCAAGGACGACGACTACCACGGCTCCTATCAATTTGGCGCTGTCTCGAACCATAGTATCCCTTTTGGAATTATCCGCATTTTCGGGCGGCACAAAAGGCGTTACCGCCAAAATGCAATCTATCTGCTAATACGTGAAAATGAACCAGATAAGGGATGCCGGAGTTTGCAAGCATGAAAGGCCTGAGCTATGGCGATTGGCTGCTTTCGCAGATCATTCAACCGCGTTGCAAAACCGATCTTCAGGTCTGTTTTCTACCGAGTTTCCTATTCCTACTCGGGCATTTTCACATGTCCCACCATGGCTAGAGGCTCTCCCTGGCTCACCGGCGGGGTAGCGATCACATACAGTATTACACCGGAAAATGGCGCGCGAATCTCCTGAATTGTCTTTCCGAAAAAGTCCGTCAAAATCCCTATTACTGCGCCTTCCTCTGTGGTGTTCCCGGGCTTCACCCGTGCATGGAAGGTTCCTGTCTCCGCCGCGCGCAGTACCTCATTGCGGTCGATCCAAATAGGGTGCTCGGCGCGCTTTGGATCGCCGGGCAGCATTTTGAAATAGCGCAGCAGGTTGAAGACGCCCGCCTCAGCCAGGTCCACTCCCTCTGCGTCGACTTGTCCCATTCCGCCCGTCTCCGTCGTGATGGCAGGTTTGCCTCGCGTGATGGCCGTGTTTGCTGTGTACACGGACTTGGCCGGGTCGCTGCTCCGTTCATGATCAATCACGATGTGGTCCAGGCCGAACGCAAGGTTCATTTCTCTCGACTTAGCATTCACTGTGGGCGTCCCGCTCGTCATCCAGTAGGAGTACGGCCGCAAAGCCTCGTTGCCGTCCCCACAGTGCAAGTCCACCAGGTAGTCAGACTTGTCGATCACCTCGCGCGTAATGGTTTCCGCGATTCGCTCAGAAAGTGTGCCGTCGGCTTTGCCGGGATAGACGCGGTTCAGGTTCTTTCCGTCGACCGGGCTGTAATAAATTGTGCGGCCGAGAAACGACGGCATGTTCGCCACATGGACGATGAGAATGGTTCCCGCGAGTTCCTTCGGGTCCACTTTGGAGGGAAAGCGCTGCATGGCCACGATGGGCGCGTACTCATAGCCGTGCGTCCCTGCAACCAACCCGAGCACCGGCCCCGCTTTTGCGCCTTGGATGACCGTCACCGGGATTCGTGTGCCCTGGTCCGTGCCCCGCGCCGCCACTTCCAGAAATCCCGATGCGCGCGTCCCCGGCGCCGCCGTTACCGGCCCCACGGAAAAGCCCGGCTGTTGTGCCTGCACCGCAACGGGCAAGAACATGCTCGCCAGCACGAAATACTGCAAGTACCGTCTGCTCCGCGCACTCATCACTTGCCTCCATTCTTCTCCGCTCGCTCTCAAATCGGCGGATCCTGCACGGATGCCGCCCGATTTTCGCGCGTCGCGCGCAGGACACCCGACTCATCGAGATAAAAATTCCGATAGCCCCAGTTGCGCGGCCGCGCCAGCAGAGTGTACTGCCGGTGCATGCCGCTGGCCTCCGCTGGCCGCAAAGTGTACTCGAGCTGATAGCCTTCAGCGAGCGCTGCCTGCGCCGTACGCTTCATGCGCTCGCCGGACTCGCCCGGCAGCGCCTCCAGGGAACGCGGAAAGGTTCCGTCCTGCGCGTCCGCATAGGCGGCCAGCGATGCGCCCGCATCGCGCAGCGCGCGGATAGCTCGGTCTTCAGCCTGCGCCGCGGCTTCGCCTCCCCGCCGTTCCGGCAGCACGTACCACATGAAACCCCAGATGGCGCCAAGCAAAATCGCATAGCGAACAAAAACGGAAACCCATTTCGTTTTCTTGGGGGAGGCATCCTCCGGCTGGGCATCGCCGCTCAGGTCGGTCCCGCAATAAGGGCACACTTCGGTCGCCTGGTTTAGCTCGCGCTCGCATTCGCGGCAGGTGTACATGTGTGCTGGGAAGTAGCGCGGGGTTTACCCCCGCGCCTTCCTTAAGCCTCAATTTTCTATTTTTACGCTTCTGGCGCGTGGCCGAAAATAATCAGTCCCATGGCCAGCGGAGCCGCCGCTCCCCCTGCGGGCTGAACCGGCAAGCGGAAGTACAGTACCCAGGCGTCTTCCTCTTCGAGGCGCGCTACTTCGGGCATTTTGGCGTGCTCGCCTTCGCCGCTTGTGACGCTCCACACGGAAGGATGATTCAATCCGATGGACTTCTTGCTGAGCTTGATCGTGTCCTCCCGGGTGATGTTGGCCGGGCTTACGTCCTCAGCGGCGGGCAGCAACAGCAGGAAATCGCGGATCGGCGAGACCCCCATGTGGTTGCCGTCCACCGGGTTCAAGGCGTAGCGCAGCGTAAAGACGCCGGGCTTTACAAGCTGTTTCCGGAAATCGCGGTTCTCCCGCAGGAATCGGACCGCGCCGAACAGCGTGCCCTCTTCAAACTGTCCGTATGCGACACCCAGTTTCTGCTGCGTGGTAGCGCGCGCCGGCACGGCCGTGCGAAACCACATCTCGCACAGCGGCCCCTGCGGGCCAATCACGCGCAACGCGGCGCTGCCCAGCGTTTCGCGGATTGCTGGCGCAAGCTCTGCCGGTGCGGCCGCATCGAAAGTTTCCACCTTGTAGTCCTGCGCGTGCGCGCCCGATGCCAACGCAAGACCTGCCAGCAGCACAAAAGAGATTCGAAGAAGCGCCGTAGCGCGGGGTTTACCCCCGCGCCACTGCGCAGGCGCGCCCGCTGCCAACGCAAGACCCGCCAGCGGTGCACAAAAGATACGAAGAAGCACCGCAGCACGGGGTTTATCCCCGCGCTGCTTTTCGTTTGGTATCAGGGTTCGCATGATTTTTCTCTACTGAACATGTTCACGATTGCGTTCTCTGCAATCAAAAAGGCCCGTCTCGCTCTGCGGGACGGGCCTCTTCATTTTCTCGCTTTGTCGAGCCAAAATCTACCGCGAAAACATTCCCACAAATGCGCCGCGCCGCTCGGCTTCTTTCCACGTGCCACCCAGGTGATTTCCCTGGTAGCTCGCGTTCACGGCGACGGCAGGCATCGCGTGCATCAATCCGTCGGCCAGCGGCTGGTAAAAGACTTCTTCGTTGTGGCAGATCGCGTCACCCATTGTGATTGTGCGCGTGGTGATTCTTGCTAGGTTGCCCGCTTCGAGCATGGCGTAGCCGTGCTGCCCGCCCACGTCCACAGCAAGACGAATCGGCGAGATCTCCACGGCGACAATGTCCTTCAGCAGCCCCGCCGTCTGCGCCTGCGCAAACTGAATCAGCGCCGCGCGCTGCGCCTGGCTGGCCTGCGCATCCACAATCATCACCGCTTTCGCCGGCAGCGGATTGGAATACGGATCGCCCAGAGTCGAGCTGGCCCGCACTACAGCGACTACGCTCAAACCGCCGAGCGCGGCGCCTTCCCATTCGCCCTTCTCGATGCGCCAGGCGAGCACCGCGTCATGTCCGGTCAGCCCCACCTCGCCATTCGCGAAGCAGGGACCCGTATATACATCCGCCGTGCGTACTTCGATGTAGTCTCCGCGGACTTGTCCCGAGGGAATCCGAGGGATTTGCGCCGTCGCCGGCGCGGCCAGCGACATCATGGCCACGGCCAGAGCGAATAGAATTCTCTTCGCATTCATGATGGAAGCTCCTGCTTGTGTTGAGATTGCGCTACGCCCGAGCGCAGAGACATTCTCTCACGGCGTGCAGCGGGATTCAATTCACAGTTTGGAATTATTCTAAGCGGTCTCGCAGCAGCCCCGGCCCGGCCGGCACTGCTCCATGTCCACGGCCTGCCCGTCCGGCCCGAGCACCGACTGCGTCTGCGAGCACCACAGGTTGCCGTACGTGCGCGACTCGGCCACGGAGGGATCGCCCGCCTGCTCCATGCCCTCCACCTGGTAGAACATGGTTTTTGCGCGCAGGCAGCAGCAAATCTGGCCGGTGGAAATCATTTCGTTCAGGCTAGCCATGTGTCATTCCCTCCTTGCCATGCGCCACCGTTTCGAGCAGCGCCCGCTTCACAGCCACGCGCGCGAGTTGCACCTTGTACTTGTTTCCGCTCAGCGGCTTTGCGCCGCGCACCGCGGCTTCGCCGGCTTTCGTCGCTGTCTCTTCCGTAATCGCCTGGCCGACGAGCCACTTGCTGGCTTCCGTCGCCGGCCACGGCACCGGTGCCACGTGTCCCAGCACGATTTCCGCGCTTTTCACTTTACCGCCGGCCATGCGCAGCGCGACGGACGCCGTTGCCAGCGGCCAGTCGAGCGCCTCTTTCTGCCGCACTTCGTAGGTTGCCGTGTGCATCCCTTTCGACGCCGCCGGAATGAAGATCTCCGTGACAATTTCATTCGGCATCAGCACGTTTTCGCGCTCGCCTTCTTTTTTCGGCGTTGTGAAGAAACTGGTCAGGGCTACTTCCCGTTGGCCCTTGGGACCGGCGATTTTCACCACGGCCCCGAATGTGATCAACGCGGGCGCCAGGCTCGACGCGTGCACGTAGTACGCGCCGGGGGCTCCTCCGGGGTGGCCGAAAATGGCGTGGTAGCGATTGTCGCCCGCCGGTACGAGCGATTGTCCTTTTGCGTCATTCCCCAGCAACCCGAAGCCGTTGCGGAAATACCAGCACCGTGGCCGCTGGCACAGGTCGCCACCCACCGTGCCCATATTGCGGATCTGTGCGCTGGATACGCTCCCCGCAGCATGCGCCAGCGAGTGGTAATCGTCGTGTACCGCCTTGTGGTCGTGCAGTTCTTGCAGCGACACCATCGCGCCGATGCGCAGCCCCGCCGCGCTGGCAGTTATCCCGCTCAGTTCCTTGATACCCTTCAGGCTC
>JACOSF010000303.1 GCA_016179005.1 Acidobacteriota bacterium
GAGAACAAAGGTGCGCCGGTTCATCTGGAATACGCCGGCGGCGATCACAAAGGCCTTGAAGGGCATCGGCGGCGGAAGGATGGACGGAATGGCAATGCTGAGAAAGTCGTTCCGGTTCATCCAGTCGCGGATGCGCTCAGCGCGGCGGCCGGCCGCCTTGCGAAACATCACTTCCCCGCCCTTCTTCGCCAGGAAATAGAGGAAGAAACTGCCGGCCAGCGAACCCAGTGTGGCCATCAGGACGTAGTAGGGCATGCGCGCGGGCGCACGGACCGAATAGCTGATTACCAGGAAATCGTTGATCACCGGCAGCGAAAAGACGGAAGCGTCCAGAAAAGCTGCCAGGAAAAGCCCCGGTCCGCCCAGGGACTGGAGGAAGAGGACGAGGTGCTTCAGCCAGGCAGGAAACTTGTCGAGGTTCATTGTGCGGGTGATGTTCTCATTTCAAAAACGAGCATTGTAGCAGAGATGCGGAGGCATCCTTGACGGATTTACGCGCTACCCCCTACAATGAACGCTTTGCGCGTCGATTGTTCACCACCCTGCCGGGGTGCCTGAAAGATTCATCAAAACGGAGGCCTGATGTCAGTGGCTAATCTTCGAGCGTTCGGACTACGATGCTTAAAAATATGCGCAGCGGCGGCTTTGGCGCTGCTGTGCGCGTCGCCTGCTCTGGCCGGGCCCCCCCAGGGCCACGGCGGCGAAGCCAGCCTGAAGCTCCCCGATCTTTCGCAAGTTCAGTTCATGGGCGTGGACGGCCACCGGCTCCTGACGTTCGGTCTTCTCTTTTGCGTCTTCGGCCTTTCCTTCGGCATGGTCATTTATACGCGGCTGAAAAATCTTCCCGTGCACCGCGCCATGCGGGAGATCTCCGAGCTCATCTATGAAACCTGCAAAACGTATTTGATCACCCAGGGGAAATTCCTCCTCCTTCTCGAAGTCTTCATCGCCATCATCATCATTCTTTATTTCGGCGTGCTGCTGAAGTTTGAAGTCTTCCGCGTAGCCATCATTCTGCTCTTCAGCCTGGTGGGTATCGGCGGAAGCTACGGCGTGGCTTGGTTCGGCATCCGCGTGAACACCTTTGCCAACTCGCGCACGGCCTTCGCGGGGCTGCGCGGCAAGCCGTATCCTATCTCTCACATTCCGCTCGAAGCGGGGATGAGCATCGGTATGATGCTGATCAGCGTGGAACTACTGATGATGCTGATCATCCTGCTGTACATCCCCGGCGACTATGCGGGGCCATGCTTCATCGGCTTCGCCATCGGCGAATCGCTGGGCGCGGCCGCGCTGCGCATCGCCGGCGGAATCTTCACGAAGATTGCGGACATCGGTTCCGACCTGATGAAAATCGTTTTCAAAATCAAGGAAGACGACGCGCGCAACCCGGGCGTGATTGCCGACTGCACGGGCGACAACGCGGGCGATTCCGTGGGTCCCAGCGCCGATGGTTTCGAGACGTACGGCGTCACCGGCGTCGCCTTGATCTCATTTATTCTGCTCGGTGTGAAAGAGCCCACCGTGCAGGTGCAGTTGCTGGTGTGGATTTTCGTGATGCGCATCGTGATGCTGGTGGCCAGCGCGGCCGCCTATTTCATCAACGGCGCCATCGCCAAGGTGAAATACGGAAATGCCGATCGCTTCAATTTTGAGGCGCCACTGACCTCACTGGTCTGGATCACTTCCATCGTTTCCATCGCGCTAACCTATATTGTCTCCGCGCAGATCATTCCCGCCCTCGGCGGCGACGCTTCGCAGTGGTGGAAGCTCGCGACGATTATTTCCTGTGGCACGCTGGCCGGCGCCGTCATTCCGGAGCTGGTCAAGGTGTTCACTTCCACGGAGTCGCGGCACGTCAAGGAAGTGGTCACCTCAGCGGAAGAAGGCGGCGCATCACTGGGAATACTTTCGGGGTTCGTGGCCGGCAACTTTTCGGGCTACTACCTGGGACTTTCGATGGTCCTGCTGATGGGCATCAGCTATCTGATGAGCACGATGGGGCTCAGCAATTTGATGGTGGCCGAAGCGGTATTTGCCTTCGGCCTGGTGGCGTTTGGGTTCCTCGGAATGGGGCCGGTGACCATTGCGGTGGACTCTTATGGCCCGGTGACGGACAACGCGCAGTCGGTCTATGAACTTTCGATGATCGAGCAGATTCCGAATATCAAGCAGGAGATCAAGAAAGACTTCGGCATGGACGTAAGCTTCGAGCGCGCCAAGGATTTGCTGGAAGCCAACGACGGCGCGGGCAACACCTTCAAGGCCACCGCCAAGCCCGTGCTCATCGGCACGGCGGTGGTGGGCGCCACGACGATGATTTTTTCCATCATCATGTTGCTTACAGAGGGACTGACTTCGAATGTGGATAAAATCTCGCTGCTGCACGCGCCCTTCGTGCTCGGCTTCATCACCGGCGGCGCGATGATCTACTGGTTCACCGGC
>JACOSF010000279.1 GCA_016179005.1 Acidobacteriota bacterium
CTCGCCGACGCTAAAGCGGCCTTCACCACAGCGCTGCGCCTCGATGCGAAATCTCTCGATGCGGCCGACGGCCTGGCCACTGTGGCGCGGCGCGAGGGCCACTACGACACCGCCGAACTGCTCTGCCGCCAGATCCTGGCGCGCGATCCGAAGTACGTCCCCGCGATGGAATGCATGATGCGCGTCCAGCGCGCGCGGGAAAATTGGGACCTCGCCGCGCAATGGCAGGCCGGCCTGCTCAAGATCAAGCCGGATGCCGCTCCCGATGAGTTCTCCCGCCTCGGCGAAGTCCTCTTCCAGGGCGGCAAATACGACCTGGCCGAGCGCGCCTTCTTCGCCGCGCTGGAAAAAGAGCCGTACAGTTACGCCGCGCACCGCAACCTGGGCGAAATTTACCGGAACAAAAAACTGTGGGACAAAGCCGAAGCCCAGTACGAATTCGTCGTGCGCTTCCACCCCGACGCCGACGCCGGCACCTATGCGGGCCTCGCCGAAGTCTATCGCGCCACCGGACGCCCGCAGTCCGCTGTCGAAATCCTGCGCAAGGGCCTGCGCCTCTTCCCCGATAACTCCGATCTGCAGCGGCTTTCCCCTGTCACGAAATAGTTGTCAGTGGTCAGTTTTCAGTGTTCAATGATCAGCAACCAAAACACAGCGCGTCTTCGCTGAATCCTAATTCCTGTTTCCTCATTCCTTCTTCCTCTTTTCGCTTTTCGCATCTATGCTCTGCCCATGCCGTGGGACTTCGTCCTGATTCTCTTCGTGCTCGGGGTGATCGTGCCGTGGCGCGGGTCCGTGCGCATCCGCGAACTCCTCCGCCAGCCCGCGCTCTCCACCGCCGAACGGATCGCCGTGTACGCCTCCACGATCGCCTTCCAGTGGTTGGCCGTGGCGGTGGTCCTGTGGCGCACCACCGCGCACGCCATCGGCGTCGCGCGGCTCGGCGTGGCGCTGCCTAATCTCCCGCTGACCGCGTTGGTCACCGTCGCGCTTCTGGTGCCGCTGCTTGCCAACCAGGTCCACGCCCTGCGCCGCCTGGCGCGCCTGCCGCCGGAACATCAGGGCTTCCTCGGCGCGCTGGCGCGCAAGCTCATGCCGCAGAACCTCGCGGAGTCGCTGGCCTTCGTGGCCCTGGCGGCCACCGTCGCGGTCTGCGAAGAGTTGATTTACCGCGGATTCGTTTTCACCGCATTGTATGCGGCTTCCGGAGGTTTTCTGGCGGCGGCCGTGGTGGGCTCTGCGGCCATGTTTTCTCTCGCCCATCTCTATCAGGGCCGCCGCGGCGTGTTTGCAACTTTCGTCGTCGGACTGCTGCTCGCCGCGGCTCGCGCCTGGACCGGCAGCCTGGCCCCCTGCGTGATCGTCCATTTCTTCGTGGACCTGGTGGCCGGGCTGGCCGCGCCGCGCCTGCTGCGTGCTCCCAGCGCGCCGGTGGAGCCGACCAGGAGCACGGCGTCGGCGCCGGAGGAGGGCCCATGAAGGGCGGGAAGGAGCAAAAAGACAACCGGACTGTAATGAATATAGCTAATAGTAAATCATTGGCGCTGCCGGATGCGCTCGTCGCCCAAGCCCTGGCGCCTTTCGGCCTTGAGCCCACCCCGGCGCTCGCTGACGCCATGCGCCAGTACATGGAGCTGCTCCTGCGCTGGAACCGGAAGATCAGCCTTACGTCCATCACGGAGCCTCGGGAGATTCTCCAGCGTCACTTTGGTGAATCCATGTTTGCGGCGCGCGCGATTCCCATCGTGCGCGGACGACTGGTGGACGTCGGCTCGGGCGCTGGATTTCCCGGCCTGGCTCTAAAGCTCGTCTCTCCAGAGCTGCAGGTTACGCTCATCGAACCCAGCCAGAAAAAGTCCGCGTTTCTTGCAGAGGTGGTGCGCACTCTTGCATTGACCGGCGTCAAGATTATTTCAAGACGAATCGAGGATCTCAGGGATTACCATGGGGTCGCCGAATTTGTGACGTGCCGCGCGGTCCGTGCGGACAAGCGCTTGCTGGCATGGTGCCGTGGCGCGCTCGCTGTCAATGGACGATGTGTGTTGTGGCTGGGCTTGGAGGGAGCTCAAGAACTTCAGAAGAACGCAGAGTGGGACTGGCAACCACCCATCCAAATTCCGATGTCGTCCAATCGGGTGCTCCTAGTTGGCAAGCCGTTTTCGAGGTGACTGCGGCTATCGCTTGATGTTCCACGTGAAACACAGCAGTCTCTGTCGAGCGCAGATTCCTGCCCTTTCGGCGAAGACCTGAAACATGCCGATTCGTTCCACGTGGAACACTTGGCCCTGATCCTTGCTATCGAAACATCTTACTTGCTTCTCCACAGCCCGATTTGCTAGATTCTGACGCGACTGGGGGAATGCTTTTGGGAAAAGTCATCTCGATAGCCAACCAGAAGGGTGGCGTTGGCAA
>JACOSF010000280.1 GCA_016179005.1 Acidobacteriota bacterium
CAGGATCTGGCGCGCGCCGTAGCCCTCATTGATCCTGGTGGCCACAATCTGTTTTTCCCGCGCAATGAGGCGGCGCTTTTCAGGGTCATACTTGCGGACAAAAAAAATGAAGTTGCCGTTGAGGAAACCCTGGTAGTACACGACATCGGACTCCGGCTGCGCCATCAGGTACTGCGCGATGGGCTCGATCCCGCTGGCTTTTGCCGTTTCCGTGTTCAGCGCCTTCACCACTGAGTAGATGGCGAGCACGCTAAACGCTGCGATGACCCAACTCCGCCGCGGCATCAGATTCTCCACCATGACCAGTGCGAAGTACACGAGGGCCGGGATCCAGATCATCGTGTGCCGGATCGATTGTTCCTGGATCAGCGTGAAGCACAGATAGCTGGCCACCATCCAGACGAGGAAGAAGCGGTGCTCCTTCCGCGCCCGGAGCATCGCCCAGACGGAACCGGCCATGCCCAGAATGCCCAATAGCATTCCCATTTGCGGGATGACCCGTTTCGGGTAGTAAAAAAGCTGGTAGGCAGTCGCGACATGCTCGAATTGCCGTCCCGCCACGCGTTCGTAGGAAAGCGAGAGCTTCTGTAGCATGAATAGATACCAGGGAACAACGATCGCCACGCTCAGCAACCCCGCGGCCCAGACGTCCCACCTCTTCAATAGTTTCCAGCGCCGTTCCACCAGGAAGTGCAGCACAACAAAAAAAGCTACAAAGATTGCCTTCTGGCTGGTGTAAAGGGAGGCGATCAAAAACACCGAGAAGCACCAGAGGTCCCGGGCGCGCTCCTCGCGCATAAAGCCCTGCCAAAAATAGAGAGCGACCATGCACATAGCCACACAGGGGATTTCCAGCATGGTGACGCGCTCGAACGCCAGCACGAACGGCAGCAAAGGGAAAACGAACGCGGAGGCCAGCGCACGGGGCTGCGGGCCTTCGCGTTCTGCAATTTTGTACCAGAAAAAGACGCCCACCAGCGCGTAGGTCAGAATCGTCAGGCGGCTGGCCAGAACGGAGATGCCGAACACCAGGAAAAACAGCCCTTCGACCATGTGGAACAGTGGCGGCCAGTAGACTAGCCCGAGCGCCGGATACTTGGTGTAGTACTCGTACGCATACTGGACGGGATTGCTCCAGGGATGGTCCACAAGCAGGTCGCGGAAAAACACCCCGGTCATGGCATGGCGCGTTTCGTCCCCGAAGAAAAAAAATTCGCCCCGGGTGATGCCGATGCTGATGATGATGCCGACGGCAAGCAGCACAAGCCAATGGAGACGATTCTTCATCTCACTCCGAAAAAAACAATCTGGATTCTACCGTGGCAATAGTCGGGAAGGACCGGGAATGTGCGGTTCGGCAAGCACCGGTGGGAAGAAATTCATGACGGGACCGGCTCCGCTCGGATGATGTCATACTTCTCGATGACCGCGGCGATGCCCAGCTTGTCGGTGCCGTCTTCCGTTTTGCGATCCACACGAACCACTCGTCCGTGGGCGCGAATGAAGACTTCGGTGCCGCGGGTGATCTCCGCCGGAAGCGTGAGAGTGAAATCGAGTTCAGTACCAGGCGCCATGTCCTCTTCGATGAGGAAGTAAACGCCCCGGGTAGAGATATCGCGCGTCTGGCCATTATGCGGTTCCACTTGTCGCTCGATTGGAGAGCGAACGACGACGGGAAGGGACAATTCATACCGACGAGCAACGCGCCGCTCCGTCATAATCCTATATCCCCCGGATTAGATTCACAGTATGCACCCACTCCGCCATCCACTGGGAGTAGCAATCCCCATTCCAAAGTAAAACTGGCCGGAATGCTGTTTTCAGGGCGTTGCCTGGCTCAGGTCATCCACTGCCCCCGTGGAATGCCTTCCGCAGCTACTTACATAACCCGTTTGGATACAATCTGCAAGAGCCAATTTTCTCGAACTAGGACTGGGCCCAGTGCACCTCCAGCAAATGGCATCCCCGTAAGGCTGGATTTGCACCCCTCGCAAGTACTACACGGCACGCTCCAAAACCGCCGTATCGCAACGACTCTACCCTAAATATGCAACCCATTTCACTCTAATGCGTTAGCTGTTTCGCGCCATCGGGGCCACGGGAGATGAGCGCGGAGCCCTTCCGGCGTCCAATTTGAACTGCCTCATCTTGTAGAGCAACGCCTTGTAACTAATACCTAGCATGCGCGCCGCTTCCTTGCGGCTCCAGTTGGTTTTCTCCAAGGCGTCGGCAATGGCTTCCATTTCCGCTTCGTCTTTCAAGCCGCGCACGAGCGCTTTCAGGCCCTGCTCCTTCTGCGGCGCGCTGGCGTCACGCGGGGAGGTGCGCTGGCGAGTGGCGGCCATTTCCAGCAACTCGCGGAAGCTGCCTTCGTCGTCTTGCAGAATGATGTAGCGTTTCACGAAGTTTTCGAGCTCGCGCAAGTTGCCCGGCCAGGGGTAATTCATGGCCGCTTCGATCAGGTTGTTGGAAGGCTCCATGGCCTGCTTTTGAAATTTCTCGCTGTACTTTTCCAGGAAGTGTCGGAAAAGCAGCGGGATCTCGCGGGTACGCTCGCGCAGCGGTGGCACAGTAATGGAGAAGACGTTCAGCCGGTAGTACAGGTCCTCGCGGAAGCGGCCGGACTGAATGGCCTCCCGGACATCCACATTCGTGGCGGCCAGCACGCGTACGTCGCACTGCACCAGCTGGCGCCCGCCCAGTCGGTTGAATTGATGATCCTGGAGCACGTGCAGCATCTTGGCTTGCAGCTGGGGACTCATCTCCGCAATTTCATCGAGGAAGATGGTGCCCTTATTGGCCATCTCGAATTTGCCGGGCTTGGCGCGCAGCGCACCCGTAAAGGCGCCTTGCTCGTAGCCAAAAAGCTCCGACTCCAGGAGCTCGCTCGGCAGGGCCGCGCAGTTCACCTTGATGAAGGGCTGGTTCACGCGCGGAGAGCGCATGTGGATCATCCGCGCCACCACTTCCTTGCCCACACCGCTTTCGCCGGCGACGAACACCGGCACATCCACAGGGGCAATCTGCAGGATCTGCTGGCGGATTTTCACCATTTGGGGACTGGCGGCCAAAAAGCTCAAATCCTCGGTGAGACGGTCGCAGTAGTCGCGCAGCGCGTCGTTTTCCCGGCGGAGTTCGCGCTTCTGGCGGCACTTCAGCATGGCCGCGTCGAGTTCGGATTTTTCGAAGGGCTTGGTCAGGTAATCGTTCGCGCCGATGCGGATGGCTTCGACCACCGTGGTCACTTCGTTCGAGCAGGAGAGCATGACGACGTTGAGGCCGCGATCGATCTGCATCATTCGCCGCAGGGTTTCCACCCCGTCCATCTCCGGCATCAGCACGTCCAGAATAATGAAGTGGGGCCGGTCGCCGCTGTCCAGCAAGGCCAGCGCTTCGCTGCCGGAATTGACCGTATTCACTTCGTAGCCGTCCACCTCCAGCAGCGTCTGCAGATACTTGCGGATACTCGGCTCGTCGTCCACTACCAGGATGCGTTCCTTGACTGTCATTCAGAATCCTTCCTCTCTCTTTCTTGGAGGCCCTTTTATTCCGTGTCCGTGGGCAGCAGGAACGTGAACGTGCACCCGCGCCCTATTTCGCTGTCCACCCAGATCTTGCCGCGATGTGCCTGAATCAGCCGCTTGACGATGGCCAGGCCGAGTCCCATGCCCGAAGAGGAGCGGTCCACGCGGACAAACTCCTCAAAAATTTCCTGATGATATTCCGCGGCGATGCCGGCACCGGTGTCCGTCACGGCCACGCGCACGCTGTTGAAGTGCTCGAGGCGCGCGAGGCGGCGCTCCTCGCTGGTGTTCATGGCCGCCGCGCGACGTTCCCAGAAATGCGGTTCGGCGGTCAACACCACCGACCCGCCGGCCGGGGTGTGTTTCAGCGCATTGTCCAGAAGGTTGGCCGCGCTTTGCTGCACCTTTTGATAGTCAAACCTGAACGGTTGGAGCGCGGCGCTGATGCGCGCCTCCATCCGCACCTGCTTGCGCTGGAACGCATCCTGCCAGCGGGAGATCAACTCACCCAGGCAATCGCGCAGGTCGTTTTCGCGCACGTGCAGCACCAGCTTGCCGCTTTCCAGCGCCGAATAGTTCAGGAACATGGAGACCAGCCGCACCAGCCGGTCGCAACTTTCTTTCGATTCCTGCAGAATGTCGCGCTGGCGCTCGGACAGCTTGCCGAGTGAACCAGAGAGCAGCAGGTCGTAGTAGCCCTTCATCACCGCCAGCGGCGTCTTCAGCTCATGCGCCGCAGAAGCCAGGAAGACCGTCTTCTGCCGATTCACTTCCTGCAACCTGAGGTACGCCGCGAGCAAATTGCGATAGGTGATCTCGCGTTCCTGCAGGAGTTCTTGCAGGGTGTTGCGCATGGCCGCGTCGTCGGAGGACCTGACCTCCGGCGCCGATTCGATGGACACCACCAGCCAGTCCGCTTCCGGCAGCCAGCGGATGCGCGCGTGCGATTCGTTGCCGTCCGTGGAATTCATCAGCAGCGCGATCTCGTGCTCGCCACTTTCCAGTTGGCCGAACACTGACGCCGGCTCGAGTTTCAAGACATCGTGAAATAGATTGAGTTTGCCGATTTGTGGCATGCGCTGGGTTTTGATGCATTGCTGCGCGCGAACATTGGCCAGCACCACGCGCCCGCCTCGTTCACACACCAGCATGGGCCGCTCGACGGCATCCAGTAAACTGCTCACGTGGGTCATGGCCAGCGTGCGTCCCGTCGTCTGCTCGGTTGCTGCGGTATCGGTCAATGATGCCTCCGTCAAGACTCTGCCCCCCTTCGAAACTGAGCCATTTGGTTCTGGCGTTGTTTTATTTGGGGGGCGCAGTTCAGTGGCGAACGGCCAGACAATACTGGCAGCAGGGGGCAGGCGAGTCAATGGGAAATGAGTCCTATTTTGCACATAAAAAGAAAATCTATGGAACAAGAGGAAGGAGTTGGCCATGGGAAAACGTTTTCCCTCTTTCTTGCTTTGTGCTAATTATCCTATTGTCCGTAACTTATGGAAGGCATGCGGGTGCCTGTTCTTTAGCATTCGAATTGCTCTATTACACCCGGTACTAGGCCGATGGTACCACCAGAGGGACCTAAAACTGTCAATTCGGAAGGCGAGCGCATGAGCTCTAACCCCGCAGAGCGACGTCGTTCCCAGCGCCTCCATCTGCAAATTCCGATCTTTGTGCGCGGCGTGGATGGCGGCGGAGACGATTTTTTGGACTTGAGCCGGACGGTGGACATTAGCTCCGTAGGCGCTTGTTTGGCTGTTGAGCGCTCAATGAAGCTGAGTGAAATGATCTCGCTCACCATCCCCGCACCGCCTCCCACATCGTCAGGGTTGGCGTCGGCAATGGCGCGCCCCATCCAGGCCCGTGTACGCCGCAGCTATCCGGCAGGAAACGTGCACTTCGTTGGAGTTGAATTCATTCGCCCGCTGGAGTGACTCGGATTGGATGGGTTGCTGGTACTGAAGAAAGAACAGGCCCAAAAAGTGCAGGGGCTTTCTTTTCTGAAAGTTGAACGCGCCGGCTGGATTCCTCAGAAATCCTCAGAAGGGCAGTTGACTCCAATCAGAATAGAGACTTACAGTGACCGTTCCAGGAGGGAGCTTCCGTGGGGATTGTGGCACGATTCGTGCTCTCTAACTTCGGGGTGGTGGGGTGTATCGGTACCTTTGGAAGGGATGTGACCTGAACTTGAACAGAACAGCCCCATCGGCAACCACCTACGACCCCTCTCGATCACCCGTATCCATGACAGCAGAGGATTCCTTTCTCGACCTGTTGATCGAAACGCTGCAGGCGCTTGATCGGCCGGTCCGCGGCCAGTTTTTGCAACGCTTCTTCAAGTCCATCGCCCAGGTGGAGCTGCCC
>JACOSF010000273.1 GCA_016179005.1 Acidobacteriota bacterium
GGCTCGCGACTCTGACCTGGGCGATGATGACCGCATCGAGATTCTCGTGGATACTTTCCGCGACCGCCGCAACGCCTTCTACTTTGCCACCAACCCCATCGGCGCGCTTGTTGACGGACTGGTCATCGAAAACGGCAGCCTGAACAAAGACTGGGATGCCATCTGGCAGGTCCGCGCGCAGCGCTTTGACGCCGGCTGGCGCGCCGAATTCGCCATTCCCTTCAAGAGCCTCGGCTTCCGCGCGGGCGGCGCGTCGTGGGGGTTCAACTTTTCCCGCACTATCAAGCGCAAGATCGAAGAGGACCGCTGGGCCTCGCCGCGGCTGGACGTCAAATTCCTGCAAGTCTCCGAAGCGGGAGAAATTTCCGGACTCGCCGGCGCGCGCCAGGGCCACGGCCTCGACGTGCGCCCCTTCGGCGCCGGCCGATGGGTTCGCAACTCCGCCACCAACCACAGCGCGCTTACCGGCAAAGTCGGCGCCGACATTTTTTACAACCTCACGCCCAGCTTGAAGTGGAGCACCACGTTCAACACGGACTTCGGGGAGACCGAGGTGGACGCCCGCCAGATCAACCTCACCCGCTTCCCGCTCTTTTTCCCCGAGAAACGCTCCTTCTTCCTCGAAAACGTGGGTGTCTTCAGCTTCGGCAACGGCGGGAGCGATCTCCTGCCGTTCTTCAGCCGTCGCATCGGCCTGCTTTCCGGGCAGGAAGTGCCCATCCTCTTCGGCACCAAACTCACCGGAAAAGTCGGCCGCACGGATATCGGCGTCCTCGACGTGCGCACGCGGGAAACGAATTTTGCGCCGGCGAAAAATTTCTTTGTGGGCCGGGTGAAGCAGAACTTGTTCCGGCAGTCGTACATTGGGGCGATCTGGACCAACGGCGACCCGGCGCTACCGACGCGCGCGAACACCGTTGGGGCGGACCTGCGCCTGGCCACCGCAAAGTTCCTGGGGGGCGAAAGGAACTTCGGCGTGGGCGCGTTCGCGGTGAAGAGCAGGAACGAAGGGGTGAAGGGCGACGACACGGCGGTTGGCTTCAGCGCCGAGTATCCGAACGACCTGCTGGGGATCGAGTTCGTCTGGCGGCAAGTGGGGAAAAACTTCCGCCCGGCGCTGGGCTTTGCGCCGCGCACGAACAGCCGCTTCCTGGAAGCCGGGTTCGAGTACGACCCACGACCGAAGAAGTTCCTGAATGTCCGACAGATGTTCCACGAATTTTTCTACCATCGCTACACGCGGCTGGATACCGGACAGGTCGAAAGCTGGCGCCTCTTCACCGCGCCCATCAACTGGCGCTTCAACTCCGGCGACCGCATCGAGTTCAACTACGCCCCGCAGTTCGAGCGGCTCTTCGCGCCGTTCGAAATTTCCACCGGCGTGATTCTCCCGCCCGGCGATTACCGCTTTACGCGCTGGCGCGCGGAGTTCGGCACGGCGTCCAAGCGGCGCTGGAAAGTGGACGGCACGTGGTGGTTCGGCGATTACTGGTCGGGCCGCGGCGACCAAATCGAATTTTCGCTGCAATACAAAATTGCGCCGCACCTGCAATTCAGCTTGGACACCGAGCAGACCTTCGCGCGGCTGCCGCAAGGCAACTTCGTCGCGCGCATTTACAGTTTTCGGGCGAACTATTCCGTCTCGCCGTTTCTTTCGTTCTCGAATCTCATGCAATTCGATAACGAGTCACAGAATCTCGGCTGGCAGAGCCGCGTACGCTGGATTCTCCGCCCTGGCAATGATTTTTTCCTTGTCTTCAGCCAGGGCTGGCTCCAAGATTCCCGCGGCGGCTTCCGTTTTTCCCCTGCCGACACCAAACTCTCCACTAAATTTCAATACACATTTCGGTTCTAACGCGACTCCTTTTTCGCGGCGGCGAATGAACATCGGCGCCCATGCCCAAACGCCGTCCAACCAACTGAATCCAAATAACTTATTTGCGCACATCGCCACCGAAATCCGCTTGAGAAACACCCCTCATTTGGGCTAAAATAAGGGTTCGTAGTTGGGCCTCGAGTTCCTCCCGATTGGCACTACGATCGGGTGCGCGGCTGCCCCACACGCTCCTGCCGCGTCCGCGATGTGCGGACTGGATGGGAGCGAACCTGTCAAGCGCTAGAGCAGGACAAGCAGCCCGGCCCCGAACGATCGCAGCCTTCGCCACCCCGGCTCGTTGCCGGGGGGATGAAGCAAAGGACCCTCCGAGTCGTCCGCAAGGGCGGCCACAGGGTAAAACGAGTGCGCATCCGAAAGCATTCAGTCCAAGAAAAGCGATGTCCAAGATCGTCCGCGGCGACGAGCGGGGCGGTGGTGCGCCCAGCAGACGGAATTGCGTCGAAACCGGCGCGAGAGTTTAGTTGGGTGCTGGACAGGCTGGAAAGCCTGTCCTACGGAAGCGAGAGAGGCGTGAAGCATGGGTGAGAAAGAATCCATCAAGCAGGGGCACAAGTATGACGCCACGTCCATCAAAGTCCTCGGCGGCATCGAGGCGGTCCGCAAGCGCCCCGCCATGTACATCGGCTCCACCGGCGAGATGGGCTTGCACCATCTGGTGTGGGAAGTGGTGGACAACTCCGTGGACGAGGCGCTGGCCGGCTTCTGCGACGAGATCGAAGTCATCGTGCACGAGGACAACAGCGTCACCGTGACCGACAACGGCCGCGGCATTCCCGTGGACATGCACGCTACGGAGAAAAAGCCCGCCGCCGAAGTGGTCATGACCGTGCTCCACGCCGGCGGCAAGTTCGACAGCGACACCTACAAAGTTTCCGGCGGTCTTCACGGCGTGGGCGTCTCCGTGGTCAACGCCCTGGCCGACTGGCTGGACCTGGAAATCTGCCGCGACGGCCAGGTGTACGAGCAGGCCTACGAACGTGGCGTGCCCACCTCCAAGCTTGCGGCCACGGGGAAAACCCGTCGCACCGGCACCAAGGTCACTTTCCATCCCGACCCCAAAATCTTCGACAGCGTGAACTATTCCTTCGATACGCTCTCCCAACGCCTCCGCGAGCTGGCCTTCCTCAACAAGGGCCTGAAGATTCTCCTCACCGACGAGCGTACCGACAAAACCACCGAGTTCCGTTTCACCGGGGGCATCGCCGAATTCGTCAAGCACCTCAACCGCGGCAAGTCCCCGCTGCACGATTCGCCCATTTATATGGAAGGTGAAAAGGAAAGCGTGGAGATGGAGGTTTCCCTCCAGTACAACGACGGCTACGCGGAAAATATTTTCGCCTTCGCCAACACCATCAACACGGTGGACGGCGGCACGCATCTCTCCGGCTTCCGCTCCGCGCTCACCCGCACCATCAACTTCTTCGCCAACTCCACCGGCATGTTGAAGGAGCAGAAGGACGAAGTCTCCATCACCGGCGACGATGTGCGCGAAGGTCTCGTCGCCGTAGTCAGCGTCAAGCTGTCCCAGCCGCAGTTCGAAGGGCAGACCAAGGGCAAGCTGAACAGCGACATCAAGGGGGCCGTCGAGCAGTTCGTCAACGAAAAACTCGGCGAGTATTTCGACAAGCACACCACCGTCGCGCGGCGCATCGTGGCCAAGTGCATTGACGCCGCGCGCGGCCGCGAAGCCGCGCGCAAAGCTCGCGAGCTGACGCGGCGCAAATCCGCACTGGATTCTTCCGGCCTGCCCGGAAAACTTTCCGACTGCCAGGAGCGCGACCCGGCGCGCTGCGAAGTCTTCATCGTCGAGGGCGAATCCGCGGGCGGCTCCGCCAAGATGGGCCGCGACCGCAAATATCAGGCCATCCTGCCGCTCAAGGGCAAGATCCTCAACGTCGAAAAGGCCCGCTACGACAAGATGCTCGGCCACGAGGAAATCCGCGCCATCATCACCGCGCTGGGCACCGGCATCGGCAAGGACGACTTCGACGCCGGAAAGCTCCGCTACCACAAAGTGATTCTGATGACCGACGCCGACGTGGACGGCAGCCACATCCGCACCCTGCTGCTCACGTTCTTCTTCCGCCACATGCGCGAGCTCATCGAAAAGGAACACATCTACATCGCCCAGCCTCCGCTCTACCGCATCAAGCGCGGCAAGTCCGACCGCTACATCCGCGACGAGCGCGAATTCGCCCGCGAGCTCATGAAGCGCGCCACCGAAGACCACGTGGTCAAGGCCAAGGGCGTCGAGCTGCAGGGCGGCCATCTCACCACCTTCCTGCTCAACGTGCAGGAATTGCAGCAGGTCACCGGCAAGCTGATGCGCCGCCTCGGCAACGCCGACCTCGTGCGCGTGCTCGCCGAAAGCGACCTCGAAAAGAAAACCGACTTCGGCGACAAGAAAGGCGTCGCGCAATTGCAGAAGGACGTCGAGAAAGAAAAGCTGAAGCTTGACACCAAGATCGAGTTTGACGAGGCGCACAGCCTCTACGAGCTGGTCGTCTCCACCGCCGGCAAAGCCGAGCGCAAAATCAACTGGGCGCTGGCATCCACGGCTGAGTACAAACGCCTTCGCGCGCTGCACAAGCAGCTCGCCGAATTCGA
>JACOSF010000089.1 GCA_016179005.1 Acidobacteriota bacterium
AACGCCATCACCGTGGTGACCGGCGTGAGCGGCTCCGGCAAGTCCAGCCTGGCGTTCGACACCATCTACGCCGAGGGCCAGCGGCGCTACATCGAGTCGCTCTCCTCCTACGCGCGGCAATTCCTCGAGCGCATCGAAAAGCCGGATGTGGACGAGGTCACCGGCATCGCTCCGGCCATCGCCATCAAGCAAAAAAACGCCACGCGCAACCCGCGCTCCACCGTGGCTACAGCCACGGAAATTTACGACTACCTGCGGCTGCTCTTCGCGCGCGTCGGGCGGACCTACTGCACGAAGTGCGGCGAGGAAGTCCGCAAAGACACGGTGGACGAAATCGCCGACCGCGTGCTGGCGCGGCCCTCGGGGCAGCGCTTCTACGTTCTTTATCCGCTGCGGTTCGCAGCACAGCAAAACGAGGCCGCGCAAGCCAAGCGCCGCGCGCGTAGCGCAAAGCCTGCGAAGCCGAGCGGCGAAGCCATCAAGCTGGCGCTCACCGAATTGCAAAAGCGCGGCTTCAATCGCCTATACCAGGCCGGCACGGTGTACGAGTTCTCTTCCCCGGAAACGCTGCTTGACGCGAATTTCAGCAAGCCCATCTACGCGTTGGTAGATCGCCTGGCCATCGCGCCGGAAATGCGCGCGCGTCTGGTGGACTCCATCGAAATCTGCTACCGCGAGGGGCACGGCGAAGCCATCCTGGAATTTCTGCCGCAATCCGAATCTGTAGGGGCGGGCTTTAGCCCCGCCCCCGCGCCGCAAACGGAACCGGAGCGCCTCCTGCTGAACGAGCGCTTCGAGTGCAAGAAATGCGGCATCGCGTATCAAAACCCCGAGCCGCAGCTTTTTTCGTTTAACAGCCCCAGCGGCGCGTGCCCGCGTTGCCAGGGCTTCGGCAACACGCTGGACTTCGACATTGATTTAGTCATCCCCGACAAAAGCAAAACGCTCAACGAAGGCGCCATCGGTCCGTGGACCAAGCCGCGCTACCGCGGGATGCAGCAGGAGCTCCGGAAATTCGCGCGGGCCGCGGGCCTCCCGCTAGACGTGCCGTACTTTCAGCTCTCCGCGCAACACAAAGAGATGGTGACGCAAGGCGACGCGTCCGCGAAATTTCCGGGCATCAAAGGATTTTTCCTGTGGCTCGAGCGCAAGCGCTACAAAATGCACGTGCGCGTTTTCCTGAGCCGCTACCGCGGCTACGCGCTCTGCCCGGACTGTCGCGGCACGCGCCTGCGCGTGGAAGCGCGCGCGGTGCGCGTGGAAGGCAAGCCCATCACCGACGTTTGCCAGATGACGGTGACCCAAGCGCGCAAATTTTTCCGCGCGCTCCGGCTCAGCGCGGAGCAATCGGAAATCGCCCAGAAAATTCTCGACGAACTCCACCAGCGGCTGCGCTATCTCGACGAAGTCGGCCTGGACTACCTGACGCTGGACCGGTTGACCTCGACGCTTTCCGGCGGCGAAGCGCAGCGCATCCAGCTGGCCACGTCGCTCGGCTCGCACCTGGTGGGCACGCTTTACGTGCTCGACGAGCCGTCCATCGGCCTGCATCCGCGCGACACGCACCGGCTCATCGAAATCCTGCGCACGCTGCGCGACCAGGGCAACACCATCCTCGTCGTCGAGCACGACCCGGAGACCATCGCCGCGGCCGATTACGTGCTCGACCTCGGCCCGGGCGCCGGTGAACTCGGAGGGAGAATCGTCTTTGCCGGACCGCGCGCGGAATTGAACGGCAATTCCAAATCGCTCACCGCGCGCTACCTGAACGGCGAATTGCGCATCCCCGTGCCCACACTACGGCGCAAGCCCAGGGGAAAATTCCTGAAGCTGGGCGGCGCGCGCGTGCACAACCTGAAGAGCATCGACCTCATGATCCCGCTGGGCATGATGGTGGCCATCACCGGAGTCTCCGGCTCGGGGAAATCCACGCTGGTGTACGACGTGCTCTTCAAGGCGCTGGAAGCCAAACGCACCGGCGGAAATATCAAGACGCTGTGCGACCGCATGGAAGGCGACGCGCAGATTCAGGAAGTGGTGCTGGTGGACCAGTCGCCCATCGGGCGCACGCCTCGCTCCAACCCGGCGACGTACATGAAGGCCTTCGACGCCATCCGCGAAGCGTTCGCTTCCACGCCGGAAGCGGAGAAGCGCGGCCATTCGGCGGGACATTTCTCTTTCAACATTCCCGGCGGGCGGTGCGAGGGGTGCCAGGGCGACGGCACGGTGACGGTGGAAATGCAGTTCCTCGCCGACGTGGAGCTGGTGTGCGAGGAATGCCGCGGCACGCGTTTCAAGAGCGGCGTTCTGGAAGTGCGCTACCGCGAGAAAAACGTCCATGAGGTGCTGCAACTGACGGTGCGCGAGGCGCTGGCATTTTTTTCGAGCGTGCCCAAGGTCATCGCCAAGCTCAAAATCCTCGACGAGGTGGGCCTGGGCTATTTGCGGCTGGGGCAGTCGGCCACCACGCTTTCCGGCGGCGAGGCGCAACGCCTGAAACTGGCCGCGCATCTTACCCGGCAGGCCAACGAAGGCGTGCTGTATATTCTGGATGAGCCGACAACGGGACTCCACTTCGACGACATCCAGAAACTGCTGGCGGCCTTCCGGAAACTGCTCGAGGGCGGTGCGTCCCTGCTGGTGATCGAGCACAATGTGGACGTGATCAAGTCGGCCGACTGGGTGATTGACCTGGGACCCGAGGGCGGCGAGCGCGGCGGGCAGGTGGTGGCCACCGGCACGCCGGAGCAGGTGGCGCGGAATGCGCAGTCGTACACCGGAAAATTCCTTGCGCGCGCGATAAGCAACGGCGCCAGCCGAAACAACTCGCACCGATGAGAGTGCACGCCAAGCCGGCTCTTCTCTTCCTTCTCGCCAGCATGATTACGTTCGCGGCGCCCGCCACTCCCCAGCAAAAAACTCCCAAGCAGCCCGCGCCCAAGCGGCGCACGGTGCGCGTGGAGGACCCGCAACAGGTCCTGCTGGCGCAAGCCGAAGAGGCCATCGAGAAGAAAGATTTTCAGCGCGCCGTGGATGCGCTGCAAAAATATCTCGCCGAGAAGCCGGACGACGCGCTGGCGCACGTCCAGCTTGGTTACGCCTTTGTGGGGCTCGCGCGGCAGGACGAAGCCCGCGCGGAATTTGTCCGCGCCATCGCGCTGGACGCCAAACTCGCCGAGGCCCACCTGAACCTCGCCCTGCTGCTGATGGACCATGAGCCCGCCGCGGCGGTGGCGCCGCTCTCCAAAGTAATCGAGATAAAACCGGAGCAGGCCTGGCCGCGGCAGCTTCTCGGCAC
>JACOSF010000270.1 GCA_016179005.1 Acidobacteriota bacterium
CTGCACGGCACCACTTTCGGCGGCGGCCCCATGATTTGCGCCGCCGCGCTCGAGTTTCTCTCCACGGTCGAGCGCGAGAAGCTGCTGGCCAACGTCCGCGCCCGCGGCGAGGAACTCCGCGCCGGACTCGAAAAGCTGAAGGCGAAATTCGATTTCGTGAAGGAAGTCCGCGGCGAAGGACTCATCCTCGGCATGGAGCTGGCCATTGAAGGCGCCGCCATCGTCCAGGAAGCGCTTCGGCGCGGCGTGATCATCAACTGCACGCACGAGCGCACGCTGCGGTTCCTGCCGCCGTTCATCGTCACGTCCAAGCAGGTGAAGGAATTCCTGGCCGCGCTCGAAAGCGTGCTGGCCAGTGCCGCTCGGAAGAGCAAAGCCGCGCCGGCCCAGCCGGCTGCGGCCGCAGCGGGAAGCGCGAGGTGAGCATGGGCACAGCGCCCGAAAAACTGGCAACGGCGGCGGACCTGCTGACCGGCACGGAGTTCAACGCCGCGCGCGTGCGCGAACTATTCCGGCTCACCGCGGACGTTAAGGCCCGCCCGGACCGTTATCGCACCGCGCTTGCCGGCCGCTACCTCGCCTTGATTTTCGAGAAGCCCTCGCTGCGCACTCGCGTCACCTTCGAGGTCGGCATCCAGAGCATGGGCGGCGGCTCCATTTTCCTCGACCACACCGGCACGCGCCTGGGCCAGCGCGAATCCATCAAGGACGTCGCCAAAAACCTCGAGCGCTGGGTGCAGGCCATCGTCGCCCGCGTCTTTGAGCAAAAGGCGCTCGAGGAGCTTGCCGCGCACGCCTCCATCCCCGTCATCAACGCGCTCAGCGAGCTTTACCATCCCTGCCAGGCGCTCGCCGATTTCTTCACCCTCGAGGAGCGCTTCGGCAATTTGCAGGGGCTGACGCTCGCCTATGTCGGCGACGGCAACAACGTCTGCCACTCGTTGCTGCTGGCGGGCGCGCGCGTGGGCGCCAACGTCCGCGTGGCCACTCCTGCGGGGCACGAGCCGGACGCGGCCATTGTCGCCGAAGCGCTGCGCGTCGCGCGCGAGACGTGCGCCAAAATCGAGATCCTGCGCGCGGCGGAAGAGGCCGTCGCCGGCGCTCAGGCCGTGTACACCGACGTCTGGGCCAGCATGGGCCAGGAACAGGAAGCCGCCCAGCGCGAAAAACTTTTTGCGCCGTATCAGGTGAACGAAGCGCTCATGGCACAAGCCGCGCCGGAAGGCGTCTTCCTGCATTGCCTCCCTGCGCACCGCGGGCTGGAAGTCACCGACGCGGTGATGGACGCGCCGAGTTCCGTCGTGTACGACCAGGCGGAAAACCGCCTGCACGTGCAGAAAGCGATTCTGCTGACGCTGCTCGTGTAGCGGGGACTTTACGTCCCCGCCTTTGTGCCGTGTTCGGGCTGCGGGGACTTTACGTCCCCGCCTGATCGCAACAAGGAATTGTTGTCATCCTGAGCGAAGCGAAGGATCTCTCCGAAAAGCTCAGCATGTCAATGGCTCGGGAAAGGAGAACTACCGTGGTCAAGAAAGCGGTTCTGGCTTATTCCGGAGGTCTCGACACCTCCATCATCATTCCCTGGCTCAGGGAAAAATATGGCTGCGAAGTCGTGGCCATGATTGGCGACGTCGGACAGCAGGAGGATCTCGCCGCGGCCAAGCGCAAGGCGCTGGCCACCGGCGCGAGCGAAGCGTACATCGAGGATCTGCGCGAAGAATTCATCACCGGCTACATCTGGCCCACCCTGCGTGCCGGCGCGGTGTACGAGCACAAATATTTGCTCGGCACATCGTTCGCGCGGCCGGTGATCGCCAAAGCCCAGGTCAAAATTGCGCGCCAGACGGGCGCCGACGCCGTCGCGCACGGCTGCACCGGCAAAGGCAACGATCAGGTGCGCTTCGAGGTCACCGTGAAGGCCCTCGCGCCCCATTTGAAAATCATCGCGCCGTGGCGCGAGTGGTCCATCAACTCGCGCGAAGAGGCCATCGCCTACGCACACGCGCACAAGATTCCCATCGAGCAGACCGCGGCCAACATCTACAGCCGCGACCGCAATATCTGGCACCTCTCGCACGAA
>JACOSF010000271.1 GCA_016179005.1 Acidobacteriota bacterium
CTCGTACTGGTTCATGCGGACCTGCGCCATGTACCCGCGTGCGGGGTTGATACGCTGGATTTCCGCCAGCCGTTTGCGTGCTTCGTCTTTCCGGCCTCCGATGATCCACGGCGCTTCCATGTGCCATTCCATAAGGCCCCATCGGGAATCCACCTGGTTGGGATCGAGTGCCGCGGCTGCCTCCAGCTCCTGCTTGCAGCGGCGCCCCAGGGAAAAGGATCTTTCCTTTCCGGCGAGCTCGCAGACGGCTTCAGCAACCTGTTGGCGATACTCGGCACTTTTAGGATTCTGCGCCGCGGCGCGCTCCGCCAGTGCGATCGCGTCCTTGAAGTCGTGATACGCGACGCGAACTTGCGACAGGAGGAAGAGAGCTTGCGCGTCATTGGGGTGGGCCTGCACACGCGGCTCAAGCAATGCCTTCGCGCGCTTCCAGTGACCGGTTTGCACGAGCGCTTCGGGCGACGGGTCGTTGGCCCGCAAGGCAGGTGCAAGCAACGTGGCGGTCAACAGAGCGGCAAATTGCACCGTGCGCCGGAAATTCAATTCGTCCACCTCACGCGATCCCAAGATTATACGTGCAATAGGATGCGCGGGGGACAGAGCAGGATTGCCGACAGTGCTCTGCTGGTGACGGCGCGCCACGTTCGCGGAGATTCTTCAGTCTGGCCAAATGCACCAGCCCTGCGCTTGGAAACACTGGGAAAACCGGCTGCGCGAAGCCGCTTGCGCGGGGTAGAGGCGCGTGATAGCCTCTAGCGAATAAAAGGCGAAGGAGAAACCATGGGCCAATCCCTGGCTGTGCGCACATCGAGCGGGCTCGCAGCGGGCGTACGCGGCGCGATTGAAGAACTGGCCGCGCGCGATCACACCGGCGAAGTCATTACCGCCATCCACCACATCCCCATGCGTGAGGCGCAATGCGTGGCCATGCCGGGCTGGGTGCGGCCGGAGCTGGCCGCGGCGTACGCGGCGAAAGGCGTCGGCGAACTCTACACGCACCAGGCCGAAGCAGCGGAGCGCGTGCGCGCAGGGCGCAACGTCGTAGTGGTGACGCCGACCGCCTCCGGCAAAACCCTCTGCTACAACCTGCCGGTGCTGAACGCGGTGCTGGAAAATCCCGACACGCGGGCCATGTACCTCTTCCCCACCAAGGCGCTGGCCCAGGACCAGCTCGCCGAGCTGCACGATCTGGGGCAGCGGCTGGAGAATTGCTTCGGCGTATTCACCTACGACGGCGATACGCCCACCGACGCGCGCCGCGCCATCCGCGAAAAGGGGCACATCGTCCTGACCAACCCGGACATGCTGCACACCGGCATCCTGCCGCACCACACCAAGTGGACGCGGGTGTTTGAAAATTTAAGGTACATCGTGCTCGACGAGCTGCACACCTACCGCGGCGTTTTCGGGAGCCACCTCGGCAACGTGCTGCGGAGGCTGCGGCGGATTGCGCGGTTCTACGGCTCCGACCCGCAGTTTATCTGCTCGTCGGCGACGATTGCCAATCCGGGCGAGCTGGCTTCGCGGCTGATCGAAGCGGAGGTGGATGTCCTCGACGAAAACGGCGCGCCGGCCGCGGAGAAATTCCTGGTCTTCTATAACCCGCCGGTGGTGAACCGCTTTCTCGGCATCCGGCGGAGCTGCATCAACGAAGCGTCGCGCGTGGCGCAGGAATTTCTGAAGCGCGGACAGCAGACCATCGTCTTCGCGAACAGCCGGCTGCACACGGAAGTGATGCTCACCTACTTGCGCGAGGCCAACCGCGTGCCGCCGGGACAGCCGGAAGCCATCCGCGGTTATCGCGGCGGGTACCTGCCGGGCGAGCGGCGGGAAATCGAGCGCGGCCTGCGCGAAGGAAAAATCCGCGGCGTGGTGTCCACCAACGCGCTGGAGCTGGGCATCGACATTGGCTCGCTGGATACGGCGGTGATGGCCGGGTATCCGGGGACGATCGCGTCCACGTGGCAGCGCGCGGGGCGCGCGGGGCGCCGCAGCGGCAGCTCGTGCGCGGTGCTGGTGGCGTCGTCGGCGCCGCTTGACCAGTTCATCGTGAAGCATCCGGATTATTTTTTTGGAAAGTCGCCGGAGCACGGCTACATCCAACCGGACAATCTGGAAATCCTGATCAACCATCTGAAGTGCGCAGCGTTCGAGCTGCCGATTAGGGCGGA
>JACOSF010000090.1 GCA_016179005.1 Acidobacteriota bacterium
TACGGTCGCGGCGGCCGCCAGAAAATCGAAAAAGACAAAGTGGTCGCGCTGGGCGGCGTGCGCCACGGCCAGACCATCGGCGCTCCCATCGCCCTGCAAATCGAAAACCGTGACTGGGCCAATTGGGAAAAGGCCCTGCCCGTTGAAGACGCCGAGGGCGCCGACGACGCGCAGCGCAAATTGACGGCGCCGCGCCCCGGTCACGCCGATCTCGCCGCCGCGCTCAAGTTTAACTGGCACGACGCGCGATACGCGCTCGAGCGCGCCTCCGCACGCGAGACCGCTGCCCGCGTCGCCGCCGGCGCTTTCGCCAAGCTGCTTCTCCGCGAGTTCAGCATCGACGTCCTCTCCCATGTTGTTGCCGTGGGCAGAGTGAGGTTGGAACGCACCGCGTCGTGGGAAGAAATTGTTGCTATTTGCTCGAACCTTGATTCGCCGCTGCGCTGCGTGGATGCCGCTATCGAAACGAAGATGAAAGCTGAAGTGGATGCGGTCCTCCGCGCGGGCGATTCCGCGGGGGGTATCTTCGAAGTCGTCGCGCACCACGTTCCGCCCGGATTGGGAAGTCATGCGCACTGGGACGAGAAGCTCGACGGGCGCCTGGCGCAGGCCGTCATGTCCATCCAGGCTGTCAAGGCGGTGGAAATCGGCGGCGGCGTGGCCGGCGCTGCAGCGTACGGCTCTGAGGTGCAGGACGAAATCCGCTACGACGCGGCGAAAAAGCGCTTCGTCCGCCCCACCAATCGTGCCGGCGGGCTCGAAGCCGGCATCACCAACGGAGAAGACGTCGTCCTGCGCGGCTACTTGAAACCCATCTCGACGCTGCGCCGCCCGCTGGAAACCGCTGACCTAGTCAGCAAAGAATCCGTCAAGGCGGCGTACGAGCGCTCGGACGTCTGCGTCGTCCCCGCAGCAGGAGTCATCGGCGAAGCCATGGTGGCGCTTACGCTCGCGGCAGCATTTCTCGAAAAATTCGGCGGTGACTCCCTCGTCGAGACGCGCCGGAATTTCGAGGGCTACCAGAAACAACTGGACGCGTTCTGAACACCTGAGGATAGGGAAGAGACACAGACCAATGATCTACAAGATCGTGAAGTACGGCGCTCCGGTGCTGGAGAAAATCTCCAAACGGGTCACCGTATTCGACGCCGAGTTGAAAAAGCTGACCGAGGATATGTTTGAGTCCATGTATGTGGCGCAGGGCGTTGGCCTGGCCGCCCCGCAGATCGGCATGGCCCTGCACCTCGCGGTGATTGACGTCTCCGTGGGCAAGAATCCGGAAGCAAAAATCGTTCTCGCCAATCCGGACATTATTTATGTCGAAGGCGAGCAGCGCGAAGAAGAGGGCTGCCTCTCCGTGCCCGGCTTCCGCGGCAACGTGCTGCGCCCGCGGTTTGTCACCGTGCGCGCGCAGGACGTCACCGGAAAATCCTTCGAGATGCGCGGCGAAGGCTTGCTGGCTCGCGCGTTCTGCCACGAGACCGATCACTTGAACGGCGTGCTGTTTCTCCAGCACCTCGGCATCCTGAAGCGCGACCTCATCAAACGCAAGATTCGCAAGCTGGCGAAGGCCGGAGATTGGTAGGCCCCTCACGAAACCGCCCCTGCGCATTGTTTTCTGCGGCACGCCCGAATTCGCGCTGCCTACGCTGCAGCGCCTGATTGTCGAGCCGGACTTCTCCGTCGAAACCGTCATCACCCAGCCCGACCGCCCGCGCGGCCGCGGCCAGGAGGTCGCCGCCTCGCCGGTAAAGGACGCCGCGCTGGACGCGGGCATCCACGTCTTCCAGCCCGAGAAAATCAAATCCGATTCGGCGTTTGAGTTTTTCAAGCGCCTCGCGCCCGACGTCGTGGTCATCATCGCCTACGGGCAGATTGTTCCCGCGCGATTACTGGAAATCCCCCGCCTCGGCTGGATCAACCTGCACGCTTCCCTGTTGCCGAAATATCGCGGCGCCGCGCCCATCAACTGGGCCATCGTCAACGGCGAAACGCGGACCGGCCTCACCACCATGCGCATCGACCCGGGCATGGACACCGGCCCCACGCTCCTGCGTTGGGAAACCGAAATCTTGCCTGGTGAAACCGCGCCCATGCTGGCCCGCCGCATGGCCGCCGCAGGCCCCGACCTCATGGTCGAAACACTACGCAAGTATGACCGCGGCGAAATCGCCCCCCTGCCGCAGGACCACTCGCAGGCCTCGCTCGCGCCGATGCTGAAGCGCGAAAACGGCCGCATGGACTGGTCGCAGCCCGCGGGGCAAATCTATAACCGCATCCGCGGCCTCGATCCCTGGCCCGGCGCCTTTACCATCTTCCGCGGCCATGTCTGCCACATTTGGGGCTGCCCCGAATCGGGCCAGCAAGCCGCTGCGCCGGGAACCCTCGCCACGAGCGGCGGAAACATTCTTGTGTTCTGCGGCGGGGGCACGGCGCTGCGTCTCGAGCAGGTGCAGCTCGAAGGCAAGAAGCGCATCCCCGCTCGCGATTGGGCCAATGGCGCAAGACTCAAACTCGGTGAACAATTCGACCAGCAAACATGAATTGACCAGAAATGTCAAGAATAGTCTTGACAGTTCTTCCGCGCGGGATTAGCTTATTAGGCGGAGGGGAAGATGCGCAAGCCGCCTACTCAGAAGTTCTCTTCGTTGATGAACCGAGTGCTGCTAGACAGACTCCGGCGCGAGGCCGAGTCCAATGGTCAGTCTGTTCGCTTCCTGCTGGAGAACGCCGTGAAGCACTATCTGGAGGTCGTGCTGCCTTATGCTCGAGGTGTGCGACCGGAAGTGCTTCCCCACATCGAGGCCTCGTTCGTCGAAAACCAGGAACTCATCCGTCGTTTGGCTAAGTCGCCAAAGTGAAACGTACCTACCTCACTCTAAAAGAGGTCGGTTACATCCACATCACTGCCATTCTCCTGACTGGTGGGATGGATGGTATCCGCGACCAGAAGAGCCTGGAGTCGGCTGTTTATCGGCCACAGTCAGGCTACTACGCGGATTTATTTGAAGAAGCTGCGGCTCTCATGGAGTCCCTGGTCAACAATCACCCCTATTTTGACGCCAACAAACGCACAGGATACGTCGCCGCCGACAGCTTTCTCCGAA
>JACOSF010000091.1 GCA_016179005.1 Acidobacteriota bacterium
GACGGCAACGGTCCGGTCTGCGGGTGAAGAAAGTTTCCGGCAGCACGACGACGGTATATGTTTTTGCGGGGAGCAAGGTGATTGCCGAGTACGAAAACGGGGCAGCACCCTCCGCTCCCGCACGCGAGTACGTGTATGCCGGGAGTTAACTAGTGGCTACGGTGGAAGGCAGCACGACGAAGTATCATCACGCCGACCACCTCTCCATGCGCGTTACCTCCGACGCAACGGGCGCGGCCATTGCGCAGAGCGGGCATTTCCCCTTCGGTGAAAACTGGTACGAGACCGGCGGGACGAACAAGCTGAAATTCACCAGCTACGAGCGCGACGCCGAATCCGCCAACGACTACGCCATGGCGCGGTCCTACGTGAATAGGCTGGGCCGCTTTTCCTCGCCCGATCCGATTGGCGGGTCCATCTCCGATCCGCAGTCCCTCAATCGCTTTGCGTACGTCCTGAACGATCCGCTCGACTTTGTCGATCCCCTCGGTTTGAGTTGTTGGACTGTGGGGCAGGCTTATGTTCGATACGAGGATGGGAATTCAGTAAATTACACGATTGGAATATTGGTTGACCGCTGTATCGAATACGGGGTTTGCGGTGGGGTAGGAAGGCAGCCAGGACAGCAGATTAAGAAGGTCTACACGGAATTCGAATCCCGCGCCGCAGACGACGGGCTTCTGACGAAACTGACGAGCTTGATTCCTAGTATCTGCAGCGGCGGCGGTTTTGCGTATGGAGCGGCAATTATTCCCGTGGCTCCGCACGTTGAAGTTGAGTCTCTCGCGATCGTAGAGTATGACACTGAGGAAGGTGGAGCACACGGGGGCGTTCTTGCACTCGAAGTGGGACCAGCAGTAGTCGGCGTGGAATCACTTAGAACATGGAATGACTGGAAGAGTCACACTGGGCCAATTGTCATCGGTGGCGCGGAGTTTTCTGCCGCGTCGAAGAAGTTTGGGAAGAGTGTTAAAGGAGGAACTTTTGACGCGGGTGGTTTTGCCAATTGGATGGATGGCCAGCTCAGCCTCGGCGGCTTCGTCGGCGGCAAAGTATTTGGTGGGGGTGGATTTGTAAGTTTGAGTTGGAGAAGCTGTGGGCCATAGCGGAAGGACCTATTGAAAATGTACGATGACTTCATAATGATCGCAATCGGCCTGGTATTAATCCTCGTGAGTTTCTTGGCTAAAGGCATCGGTTACGGGATGTTCCCCGGTAAGAAGCCCATCTACTCTGCGACTCTACGGCTTCGCGTTATCTTGTTTTCCTTTGGACTGCTGTCCCTTACGATTGGGTTAGTTCGAGTGCTGTGCAAGTGATGTTCTGGGCGAGTGGTACCGAAGAAATTAGGTGGGGCGGGTGCCGCACCCTTTGGCCCGGCACGGATTGGCCTTTGCACTGGCGGGTGGCGCATCCTTTGCGCGATTTCTGCGCAAAGGGTGCGCGGCTTCCAGAGGTTACGTGCCCTGCCAGACTCTCCTTGGACGCGCATCTCCGCCCTTGACAAGCTATTGTCTATAAGCTAATATACTCTTGCCATGTGCACACGATGGGCTATACTTGAAGAAGGGGGTCGCGGACCAGGGGCTAGCGATCAAATGTTTCGGAGCGGAGCACTGAACACCGAGGACTGAGAACTGGGGACTGGGAGACAATGCAGCGCAGGGTGAAAAACTCATCGAATCCGCAATGCCCTGAAACTACTGCACTTCCACGTTTGATGAAGATTGCATCAAAACGCGCAAC
Organism: Acidobacteriota bacterium; assembly: GCA_016179005.1. Lineage (GTDB taxonomy): Bacteria > Acidobacteriota > Terriglobia > Acidiferrales > UBA7541 > JACQDE01. The sequence continues at coordinate 1,747 of JACOSF010000091.1, forward strand.
GCTTGTTGTTTCATGCGCTTTCGGGATTCGATGATGAAGAGGGGGGAAGTATGACAAGCCGACGGGAGGAAAACCGTTGAGCAGCGGTCGGCGTTTCTTCTCGCACTGTCGGAGAAACCAATCAAAACCGCAGCGCGTTGGTTCACTTGCGTTTGCGGATTTGATTCAAAACGAATCAAACGCACAACTTCAATTGTTTCTTGGAATTGTGGGAACGATTCAATCCGGGGGGGGGGAACAAGGGTCAGGAATTGGCTCACAGCGGTCAGAGGTAGCAGGGACAGGAAGAATCTCGAAAACGGGATCGGGTTAGCAACATGGTGACGCTGTGCCCCCGAGGAGGGCGGGAATAATGGTTCGTAACCCCAATTTTCTTGTCTGCCAGACTCCGCCTGTTGGCGCTGAGCGGCTTGTGCTAGGCTGTGCGCATGGAGCGGACGCCCAACGTGCAGGAGTGGCTCGGCTGGCTGGTCCGGGTGCGGTTCCTGCTGATCACTTTCCTCGTGGCGCTCGTTCTGGTGCTGCGAGACTTCAATCTACTGCAAGCGCCGTATCGCTACCTGATCCCGCTGATTGTCCTGTGGTACGTCCTGGCGGTTTTCTACGCGATTCTGCTGCGGTGGTATCCGGTGGCGCGGTGGCACGCGCCGCTGGTGTTGACGTGCGACCTGGTGATGATCACCGGCTTGGTGTTTGTCACCGGCGGACACGAGAGCTACTTCATCTCGCTCTACCTGCTGGCGATTATCGTGGCCAGCGTGCTGTTCACCGGGCGCTACACCTACGTGGTGGCCGGGCTGAGCTTCGTCCTGCTGGGGTCGCTCGTTGAGCTGTCGTACTACGAGAGCATTCCCAGCACGGCTCGCGCCATGCCCGACGAGCGGCAGTTGTGGCTGTGGATTCTCTCCAACCTGCTGGCGTTTCTGGGGGTGGCGTACCTTTCCAACCTGCTGGCGCAGTCCTTGCGGCGAAAGGGCGTCGAGCTGGAGGAAAAACGCGAAGAGCTGGAAGACCTGCAGGCATTCAATGAGGACATTATCCATTCGATGCGCGGCGGGCTGCTGACCACCGATACCGAAGGGAGCATTTTGCTCCTGAACAGAGCCGGCGAAGAAATCACCGGCTTCCGCTTCCCCGATTTGCGCGGGCGGTTGTTGCAGGAGGTGTTTCCAGACTTCTGGTCGGGGGAGAAGAGGTTGGAGGAAGAAGGATTTGCGCCGCGGCATGAGATTGAGTTTCGCACGGCTGGCGGGGAAGAGAAGTACCTGGGCGTTTCGGTCTCGCCGCTACGGTCGGCGCAGAAGCGGAACCTGGGATTTGTTTTCAATTTTCAGGACCTGACGGAACTGCGGCGCCTGGAGCACGAGATTGCCATCAAGGACCGCATGGCAGCCCTGGGCCGGCTGGCGGCGGCCATCGCGCACGAAATCCGGCAGCCGCTGACGGCGGTGGCCGGAGCGGTGAAGGAGTTAGGACGGCTGGCGCCGCTCGAGGAGGACGACCGTCGGCTGGTGGGAATTGTGAGCCGGGAGTCGGAGCGGCTGAACCAGATTGTCAGCGACTTCCTGAATTTTTCGCGGGAGAAGCGCTTTGAGTTTATCGAAGAAGATGTCGTCCTCCTGCTGGAGGACACGCTAACGCTGCTGGAGCGGCATCCCAGCTTCGATGGAAAGTACCGCATCGAGCGACGCTATGCCGTGCGGCAGGCGCTGGCGCGCGTGGACCGCGACCGCATCAAGCAGGTGTTCTGGAACCTGTGCGACAACGCGCTGCGCGCCATGCCCGGAGGCGGCACTCTCACGGTGTGCCTGGAGATGGAGCCGTCGCTGGTCCGCATCCGCTTTCGGGATACAGGCCATGGATTTGAAACGTCCACGGCCACCAAACTGTTTGAGCCCTTCCAATCGAACTTTCCCGGAGGCACGGGGCTGGGGCTGGCCATCGTCTATCAGATTGTGCAGGCCCACCAGGGCCGGCTCAGCGCCGAGGGGGAAATCAATCAGGGCGCAGAGTTCACCATCGAATTGCCCCGGGCCGTCTAAGCAGGTTGGCATCTCCGCCGCTTCGCACATCTCTCGGGCTGGACGGATTCCGCGGGTTTTGTCATGCTTTGGGCGTCATGGCGCACCTGCTGGTAGTTGACGACCAGAAATCCATCTGCGAACTGCTGGAAATCACTTTCCGCAAGGAAGGATACCGCGTGGAGACGGCGACCTCGGCTGAGGCTGCCATGCGGCGGCTGCAGGCGCAAATCTACGACATTGTGATTTCCGACCTTCGCCTGGCGGAATCGAGCGGGCTGGACCTGCTGAAGTACACCAAAGAAGTTTCCCCCTCCTGTTTCTTCATCCTCATCACGGCAGTGGGCGACTATGAAGACGCCATCACGGCATTGAATTACGGCGCCGACCGCTACGTGCGCAAGGGCGATAAGCTCACCGAAGAACTGCGGCAAGTGGTCCGGCAAGTGGACGAAAGTCTGAAGCTGAAGAAAGAAGCGGGCTACCTGCGGCGGGAACTGCGCAAGCTGACCGGGCTGGACAATATCATCGGGCAAAGCGCAAAGATGCGCGCGCTCTTTGAGCTGATCCATACGGTGGCACCGCAGACCAGCCGCGTGCTGATCACCGGCGAAAGCGGGACGGGGAAAGAGCTGGTAGCGCGGGCCATCCATGAGAAGGGCGCGCGCGCGCAGACGCCGTTCATCACCATCAACTGCGGGGCGTTTCCGGAGACGCTGCTGGAAAGCGAGCTGTTCGGTTACGTCAAGGGCGCGTTCACTGGCGCGAATGAAAACCGGCAGGGGCTGTTCCAGGCAGCGCACGGCGGCACGCTGTTCCTGGACGAAATCGGGAACATGAGCTTGACCATGCAAGTGAAGCTCTACCGCGTGCTGCAGGAGCGCAAGGTGCGGCCGGTAGGCAGCACGGAAGAGAGTGAAGTGGACGTGCGCGTAATCGCCGCAACGAACAAGAATCTCGAAACGGAAATCGCCGAGGGACGTTTCCGCGAAGACCTGTTCTACCGACTCAGCGTGATCCCGATTCATTTGCCGGCACTGCGCGAACGACGTGAAGACATTCCGCTGCTGGCCCGTTCGTTTCTGGACCGCTTCCGCAAGGCAATGGAGAAGCCGGTGGACGGGATCGATCCGGAAGCGCTGCGGCGGCTGGAGGCGTACGACTGGCCCGGCAATGTGCGCGAGCTGGAGAATACGATTGAACGCGCTGTGGCGCTTGAGACTGGGCGCACGATTTCTGTCAGCGTGCTGCCGGAGAAGATCGCCAGCTTTGTTCCGGGGCAGGCCGTGCGTACGGCGAGCGAAGCAGCCTGGCCGGAACTGCCGCAAGAAGGAATGGATCTGGGGCAACACATTCAGGGGATAGAGCGGAAGTATTTGCAAGATGCGCTGGTCAGGGCAGGCGGTGTGCGGACAAAAGCGGCCGCATTGTTGAGGATGAGCTACCGGTCGTTTAAGCATTACGCCAAGAAATACGGAGTCTGAACAGGAAGAATACGGCCACTTTTTGGCTCCAGACCAGCCAAAATTTGTCTGAGCAGAGCAGAATCTGGAGAATGCGGATGAAGGCTATGCGAGTGGAGTTGCCAGAATCGCGTTGCAAATAGTGCATAGTCAAGAGGATGGGTCGAATTCCGAGAGATTATTGTAGTCGCCGGGTGAGTGGCAGCCAGCTTGCTATGATTAGGCAACATGGCCCCCGAGGCCTGTTCTCTTGAAAGGAGACAGCATGCAAAGAAAGAATAAAGGTTTTTCGCTCATCGAGCTGCTGATCGTGGTGGCGATCATCCTGATCATCGCCGCGATTGCGATTCCGAACTTGCTGCGTTCGCGCATTGCGGCGAACGAGGCGTCGGCAGTGGGCTCGTTGCGCTCGATCAACACCGTGTGCGTGACCTACTCTTCAACGTACGGCGGGTTCCCGCCGCTGCTGGTAAACCTTGGGCCTGGCGCCGCGGGCGCAGCGCCGACTGCTGCGGCAGCGGATCTGATTGATTCCGTGCTGGCAGCGGGCACCAAGAGCGGCTACACGTTCACTTACACGGCCGGTGCCGCGGTTGCCGGTAGCGTTCCGACCTACACAGTCAACGCCGACCCGGTCACGGCTGGCACGACCGGCCAACGGACTTTCTTCACGGATCAGTCCGGTGTGGTTCGCGCGGACCCCACGGGTGCTGCGAAGGCCACGGTGGCCAGCACACCGATTTAATTCCGTTTCTCTCTTTTCGGGGGAAGAGGCGCGAGCTTCTTCCCCCCGTTTTATTTGTGCACTTGTTTCTTGCAAGGATGGGTGAAGTAGCTGCCGAAATAGGAGGATGGATGAAATAAACGGGAGGGCATTTTTTGGCCGGCGCGCGGACAGAATTTGTACCAGTTGAACGGGACGAAGAATGCGGACGGGCTAATACCTCGCGGTTTATCAGTACTGAACAAGAGCTAAATTGTCTCTGTACAGCAGATTCCAGCCTAAGTAACATTCGGTTGGCTCAAGACGGCATGACTGGAACGAGCCGTGCTTTAGCTAACTCTGGTTTCCCGGGCAGCCGGGGAAGAGGTCTAGGCAAATTGGGAAGGAGATAAAATGGGGAGAAGGACCAAAGGATTCTCTCTGATCGAGTTGCTGATCGTGGTGGCGATTATTCTGATCATTGCTGCGATCGCCATTCCCAACCTGCTTCGCTCCCGCATTGCCGCCAACGAAGCCTCTGCGGTACAGAGCATGAGGACGATCACCACGGTGCAGAACACCTACAACTCCAGCTACGGCGTGGGGTATTCGCCCAGCCTAGCGGCGCTAGGTCCTCCAGGCGGAGGCGGCGCACCCACCGCAGCGGCTGCGGACCTGATTGACTCAGTTTTTGCCGCGGGCACCAAGTCCGGTTATACCTTCACCTACACGCCGGCGGCAGCGATCGCCGGGATCATCTACGGGTACACGCTGAACGCAGATCCGGTGACGCCTGGCACGACGGGACAGAGATATTTCTTCACGGACCAATCCGGAGTGATTCGCGCGAATCCCGCGGCCAAGGCGACCATCGCCGATACTCCCATTTAAGAGACGGGCCATCACCTGAAGCACTGCTTTCACGGGGCTGCCGGATGGCAGCCCCGTTCTTTTTTTTTGCCCATGCGATGCAGGTGTTCTTGTTACACTGACTGAATGAGACGAATTCTTTGCGTCCCCGCCGGCATTGCCGGGCGCGTTTCGCTTCTTCTGCTGATAACAGCGACCGCCGCGAGCGTCGCGACCGCCGCGGATGTGGACGCCGTCGTGAGGGGCGTGGAAAAGCGATACCAGGCCGCGCGGACGCTCAAAGCCGCTTTTCTTCACCGATACACGGAAAGCCGCAACGCGTTACGAGTGGAATCCGGCACGGTTTATTTCAGCCGGGGCGGGAAAATGCGCTGGGAGTACGAGTCGCCGGAAGAAAAGCTGTTCGTGGCGGACGGGAAGATGGTGTGGTTCTATGTGCCGGCGGATCGCACAGTGACCCGCACGAAAATGAAAGAGAGCGAAGACTGGCAGACGCCGCTGGCGCTGCTGGTGGGGAAGGCAAAGTTCTCACGAGTGTGCGGGCGAGTGGAACTGTCCGACGCGCGCACGTCCGCGGCGGAAAATGTGGTACTGCGCTGCCTGCCAAAATCGGAAAAAGCCGACTTTTCGGAAGTGCTGATTGAAGTGGATGGCCAGTACCGTCTCGTGCGGGTGTTGATCCGCGAGCCGGGCGGAGTGGAGACTGAATTCCGGTTCGGAAGCTGGCAAGAGAATTTGCCGCTGGTTGACGCGATGTTCCGGTTTGTTGCGCCACCCGGCGTGGCCATCGTGGACGAAACCACGCTCGGCGGCCCCTTGCGCTGAAACATCTCCCTGGAAATAGAAAGGCGGCGTTCCTGCAAGGGAACGCCGCCGCGATACGATTCAAGCTGCAGGCCGGCTAGAAGGAGATCTTTGCCGAGATCTGCAGGATGCGTGGGCCGATTGTGGCCGTCGGCCGCTGGAAAGTGGTCGCCGACACAAGGCATTCGGAAACGCCAACGCCACAGGTGGCCGCCGACGTGGAGCGCGTGTACTGCGTGGTGATCACGTTGCTCACGTTGGGGTGGTTGAAGACGTTGAAGGCCTCACCAAAGAGCTGGATCTTCCAGCGTTCGTTGATGCGAATGCTCTTGGTGATGCGTGGATCCACGCTGACCGTATTGGGCAGACGGAAGGCATTGCGAGTCTGTCCCGGGGTGCGGTCGCTGCGGCTGTTGCCGTCGTTGTTCAGATCGGCGCCAACCGCACCGGAGTAGGGCTGACCGCTCTGTCCGGTGACGATGAAGCTGATCTCCCATCCGCCGAGAAAAGCCTTGCCGATGGAGGGAAGACCACTGGCGTAGCTGTTAAGGTCCCAGACACCGCTCAGGACAAAGCGCTGGCGCTGGTCGTTGTCGCCGGGGCCGCGGTCGGTCTTTGGGTCAATCTGGTTCTGGACGATCTTGGCGTCGTCGAAAGTGAAGGGAACAACAGCGGTGGCATCCGGTTTGTCGTCGGTGACTTTGCCGACGGTGTAAGACGCCAGGAACTGGTAGTTTTTGGAGAAGCGCTTGGTGAGCTGGACGGTCATTCCGTTGTAGAGAGAATTCGCCGTGCTCTCAAACTGCGCGATGCGGGCAAAGGAGGTCAGCGGACGGGTGGAAGAGAACTTTTGGTAAGTGAGGACACTTGTCGTCCCGGCGATGGGAATGTTGGTCGGCGTCGGGGGGAGCAGGTTGATGTCGCGGGTCCGCTGGAGATGATACCCGCGGACGCCGAGATAGCTCACGCTGATGCCGAAGTCGTGGGCGAACTCATACTCGATGCCGCCGCTCCACTGCTGGACGAGCGGTTGGGCATAGTTGGGCGCGAAAACGAAGATGTTGGGGCTAGCGCCGACCACGGTACCCGGCGCCGCACAATTCGGCGAGGCCACGGGCGCGCCGCAGATGGTGTTCGGGTAGGATGGAATGACCGGGGTGGTGGTGGTGCGAAAAGTGAGAGTCTGGACGTTGAGGCCATTGTTGGAGTGGGCCGTGCCAACCATGATGGAGGGCGTGCGGCCGTAATAAACGCCGTAGCCGCCGCGGACAACGAAGCGGTCATGGCTAAAGGGTTTCCAAGCAATGCCGACCCGCGGGCCGAAGTTGTTGCGGTCGGTGTGCAGCTGAGCCGTGTTGATGCCGCCGGCTAGGGCGGCGGGATTGCTGACGCTGGGCTTGGCGGTATTCTGGTAATCGTAGCGCAAGCCGTAGTTGACGATGATGCGAGGAGTGGCGCGCCACTCGTCCAGAGCAAAGAGAGAGTATTCAAAAATGTTGGGCTTGGTAGTAGGGCCGGTAGTACCGGTGCCCGCAAAGGCCTGCGTGAAACTGCTCGATGAACTTACCGGGAAGCCGACCGTTGGATTGAGGCTGCGGCCGAAATCGTCCAGGCTGGCAAAGGTAAACGCCCCGGAGAAGTTTCCGGGGAAGAAGTTAAAGATGCGGTCCATGATGATGTCCGCGCCGAACTTCCAGGCGTGGCGTCCGCGGAGCCAGGTGACGGTGTCGGACCATTGGCCGCGCTTGATGGTGGTCTCGCGGGGGCTGAAGAAGTTGCGGCCGATGGTGAGGACGGTAGCACCGGTCTGGCGGACGGTGGCCTCGGGATTGATGCTGTTGGCCTGGCCCGGTTCCTTGTCACGAACAAAGCTACCGCGGGCGACGTTGATGAACGAGGACGAGAACGTGGTCGTAAGACCAAAGGCAAGCGTGTCCGTTGTAACGATGGAAGCTCCGGTATGCTCGAAGCCGTTCTGAGCGCCGCCGTTCTCGAAGCCCCCACCTGTGAAGCGCTGGCTGTTCCAGCGGGCGGTGAAGAGATTCTTCGAGTTAATGTTCCAGTCCACTTTGGCCAGATAGGCGTTCTGGTCCTGCGTGCGGATCCAGCTATTGCCGCGAGCCGTGAGGTAAGCAAGGGCAGCCGTCTCAAAGGCGGTAGAGTGTTACGCTGGCCATCGTAGTTGAAGAAGAAGAAAGCCTTGTCGTGAGCGATGGGTCCGCTGACGTTGGCGCCGAACTGATTGAAGTGGTAGGGCGCCTTGGGGCGGTTGTTGTTGTTGTCAATGAGGTCCGTAGCGTTCATGGAGCGGTCGCGGTAGTACCAGAAGCCGGTGCCGTGGAAGTCGTTACTGCCGGACTTGGTGACTACGTTGATCACGGCGCCGCCGGCGCGGCCGAGCTCAGCGGAGTAGGCATTGGAGTTCACCTGAAATTCCTGCACGGAATCGAGGCTGAACTGGTAAGGCGCGCGGCCGGAACCGGTGCGGCCCAAGGTCTGGCCGAAGAAAGTGTTGTTGTTGTCGGAGCCGTCCACGACCAGCGAGTTGAGAGTGCCGCGCTGGCCGGCAAAGCTGATGTCGCCCTGGCGCACATCGCGGGTGACGCCCGGAGTTAGAAGGACGAAATCGATAAAGTTGCGCCCGTTGGCGGGGAGGCTGGCGATGGCGCGGTCGGCGATGGTGCCGCTGAGCGAAGTGCGCGAGGTCTCCACCAGGGGCGTTTCGCCCGTCACAGTGACCGTGGCAGTCTGGCCGGCGAGCGGCATCTTAAGAGACAGGCTGATCTTCGACCCGACGGTGACAATGATGTCCGTCTGATTGATGACCGCGAATCCGCTCTTTTCAGCTTTCAAATCGTATTTTCCAACGGGAAGAACGGGAAAACGGAAAAACCCGCTGTCATCGGAGCTCGTATTGAATGAGACGCCGGTGCCCTTGTTGGTGACAGTCACTGACGCGGAGGGAACCGCGGCGCCGCTCTGGTCGAGCACGGTGCCTTCGATGGAACCCTGACTTACGGTTTGGGCCATGCCGGCAAAAGAAAACACCAGTAGGCACACTAGACCTGCACATAGCCTTGCATTCATGCAACGCTCCTTTGAAATGATCTGCACTGGGTCGAAAAGAATTCCCAAACGCGCAAACTATTCTAGCGGAGACGCGTGAGAAATCAAGATTTGAGGGACGGTCTTGTGGAAAACTCCGGGGGCGAAAGATGCGACAGAAAAGTTGCATCCCGCTCTGCGGGATGAAAAAGGCGGCATCCGTGTGGTCTGGAGCAAGGTGCAGGTGTGCTAGACTCACGACGGCGCGGCGGGCGTCCCGAGGCCTCGGGAGGGCGGCACGGATTTCCTCATTTCTAACCAGCAGTTCAACACGCTAATTAAAGCAGGGCTGCCCATCCTGAAGGCGCTGGGCCTGCTGGCGGAAGAACAGCTGACGCGGCGACTGTTCGGGGCGGTGCAGGGAAGAATTGCCGCGTTGCCCGTGCCGGCGGGACAGCTGGGGCTTTGGCAGCAACGAACTCGGCCTACAAGGGTGTGAGGCACGGGCGGGCGTCTGAAAACCGCTTCGAGAAAGGGGCTTTATGCGTGTTCTGGCAGAACCAGGGCGGACAGGGGGGCACTTGCAGAGCCGCCAGGAGGCGATGTGCAAGGGAAAATCTGCCGGAGTGGCCGCCAGCGAGACGATCCTTGTGTGTCTTTGGCCAAACTCGGAGGCAAAATGGAAATCCCGGCTCCATGCATCTCAACATCTGCTGGAATGGAGTGCCCAGTGAACGAAGGGAACCAGTCCCAGAAGTGCCTTCGGTATGTCTTGGCTGTCCTTGTCCTTCTCTTACTGACGGGTGAATGTCTTCTTCCCCACCAGACGCTGGAGGCCCACACCATCCTCATTGCAAAGACAATTGAGCGCCCGGCCGAATTGTGCCGAGGTCCCGAAGCCAAGGGGGAGGTGGGCCATTTTCTGCTGATGAACGCGGAGATCAAAGCGGTGATTTCCGCGGCGGATTATGCTTACGCGTTCTCGAGTTCGGGCGGCAACATTCTGGACCTGGCGCGTACCGCCGACAACTACGACGGTTTCACCCATTTCTACACGCTGCTGAACACCTACTGGCCAAACCAGGCGCACTACACAAACGTCGAAGTGCTGCAAGACGGGAGCGACGGCAAGCTGGCGGTAGTCCGCGCGACCGGGTACGACCTCGGGGCCCCGAACATTCTGGTGGTGACGGATTATCAGTTGGGTCCGCACGACCGTTTCGTCACCATCGTGACGACGCTCACCAATCGGAGTGACCAGGCTGTCCGGGACTACGCCGTGGGCGATGCCGTGCAATGGGGCGTGACCGACAATTTTGCCCCTGGGGTGGGCTACGAGTTGCTCAACGTCAACAGGTCATTCCCCTGGGTGGCTGCACAGGGAGACCAGATCAGCTATGGCTACGCCACCGACGCTGAGAGCTTTGATTCCATGAACCATTCCACCTGGACGGATAGCTATGTCCGGCACATTACCCTCAGCCCGCACCAGCCGTTTGTCTTCAGGAGATTCTTGTCGGTGGGAACCGGCAGCGTCGCGTCCGCTGTGGAGATACTGCTGTCCATGAAGCACGTGCCGCTTGGAAAACTCGAGGGATTTCTGCGGCAGGGAAGGACCGACGCGCCGATTCGTGGGGCAGTTGTTTCTCTCCGCACCGAAGCAGCGTCGCCATTCCTGACAACCACCAGCGATAGCCGAGGACACTTTGTTGCCGAGGTTCCTGCCGGCGCGTATGAAGTGTCCGCGACCGCGCCCGGCCGAGCGGCTGCCAGGCCCCGGAAGATCGACGTGGAACCACACAAAACGACCACCGTTGATTTTGGATTTGGAGCCCGGGGCGTGGTGCACTTTGAAGTGCGCGATGCGGAGACCGGGCAACTCTTGCCGGCGAAGCTCGTCGTCACATCCCCCGAGGGCCCCAACCCGTATCTGGGAAGCCCCGACAAAGCGACGGGCGCGCTCAATAATGTCTTTACAGCTACTGGCACGGGCGAATTTTCGGTTCCGCCCGGCCGCTACCGCGTCGCTGCCACGCACGGTCTGGCGTATTCGGTGGCCTGGGGCGATGTAACCGTCTCCGGCAAGGCGGCATCCCCGCTCCGTCTGACGCTGCGCCGCGAAGTGTCGACGCCAGGTTGGTTCACGGCCGATTTCCACGTGCATGCCAGCCCCAGCGACGATAGCACCGTGAGCCTGCCCGACCGCGTGACCAGCTTGGTCGCGGAGGGAATCCAGGTGGTGGCCTCCGCCGACCACAACATCATTTCCGATTACTCCTCCACAATCCGGACTCTGGGTCTC
>JACOSF010000275.1 GCA_016179005.1 Acidobacteriota bacterium
GGTCAGTTTGGTGACGGGTTGGCCGTTCACGGTGGGTACGCGGTCGGCACGGCTGATGTGGTAGCCATCCTCGCGCTTGTTGATTGTGGCGGCCGCTTTGGGCTTGAACCAGCCCTTCAGCCTGACCGAAGCCATGTTGGACTTGCCGATCACCGTCAGCTTGCTGGATAGAAGATAGGAATCCTGGTCGGTCTTGCCGCTGAGCACAACCAGACGGCCAACGCGCGCCCTTGCCGGAACAGGCACCGGAGTGGCCTCCGGTGAGCGCGTCGCCGCCTGCTGGATCATTTCGCGGCGGCGCTTGGTGTCGAGCACCATGGTCTCTTCGACTTTGGGCACCAGGAATTTTTTCGGCGCGTCTCTGGGCAGCAGCAGGGTTTCGGCACTATCGCCGGAGAGGCGCACCAAAATCTCGTGCTTGCCGATGGTCACCGTATCGCCGTGCCGCAAGGTGGCCTGCTGAACGCGCTGGTTGTTCACAAACGTGCCGTTCAGACTGTTCAAGTCCTCGATCGTCAACTGATCCGCTCCGAACTCAATCTTGGCGTGGTGGGTGGAGACGGCCAGATTGTCAATCTGGATGTCGTTATCTGGCGTGCGCCCGATCGTGAGGGGCTGTCCGCTGAAGGGGATTTCCCTCAACACATGAGCTTCAAAACTTAGGATCAAGTTGATCATGTCACTACAGTTTCTTAGTTTAGGATTGCTCCTGCCCAGCCGGTAAGCATTTCTACAGCCTTAGTTCCATGCCGCGCAACACGTCATGGAAGCGCCGGTCAGTGCCCCCGGCCGGAGCGGGTTCTCCCTTTGCCGGGCATCTTAGGCCGTACCCCCGGGTAAGTCAACGGACGGGGCTTGCAATAGGTGGCAGCACGGGCGGTGATGCTGAGCCCGTGCCGATTCCATTTCTTTTCGGTCTGTTGCAACGGAGGCAGTTTTCACGCCGCAAGAGAAAGGGGGGGGTGGAGCGAGCGGAGCGCGCGCGTTTGCGGTGCAGGAGAGCGGCAAAAAAAACGAGCCCGCCGGCCAAGGCCGACGGGCTCGTGAAGTTGACTGCTCAGCAGACTAGAGGGGGCTGACGTTCGACGCCTGCAGACCCTTGGGGCCCTTGGTGACCTCGAATTCAACCGCCTGGCCTTCGTTCAGCGACTTGTAGCCTTCCGCGTTGATGGCGGAAAAGTGGACGAAAACGTCCTCGCCGGACTGGCGCTGGATGAACCCGAAACCCTTGCTGGCATTGAACCACTTCACTGTACCTTGTTCTCTCACTGTGTTTCCTCTTCTTTTTTTAAGCTATTTGCGCTTCTCGACCCCTCAGTCGCAAAACAAAGGGGCTGCAAGTGTGACTTGCAGCCCCTCTAGCAAATCTAAAGGTGTTACAAGAGCAACAAACGCAACCGCAGGATAGCACAACTCTTCCAAGGCTCCAAATGAATTCTTTCTAGATTTTCGCTGGCAGCCGGGGCATGAAAACAGGCCACTTGTAGGCCTTCTCGTGCCTGGCGAAGGCTGCCAGCACACTGGTCCGGATCAATCGCGGTTCTTCCCCAGGGCCACGGGGATGCGGTTAGTGTATGCTCGGCCCGACAACTGGGTATGCCGAGCGGAGGAACTGAAATGATGCGAGTGCGGAGATTGTTCCGAGTTGTTCTGGTCGCATTGGCGGCGCTTTTGTTCAGCGGGGCGGCAGCGGCGCAGGAAACGCGCACACTCTACCGCGCAACGCTGGTGCAGGCCGCGCCGGGCCGGCTGCTCGAACTGATCGAGTTCTGCAAGAGGAAGGCGGAATTCGACGTGAAGGCCGGCGACCAGCCGGCGCTGTGGATGCGTCACAGCCAGGGCGACCAGTGGGATTTGCTTCTGCTCTTCCCCATGGAAAGCTACGCGGAATATTACAGCTCGAGCCGCATCGCACTGCGCGAAGACTCCGACCGCGGAGCCCGTGCCCTCTCGGCTGCCGCGAACCCCTTGATCGCCTGGCAGGAAGACGTCTTTGTGTACGGCCCGCCGTTCGACGAACTGAAAGCCGCTTTCGCCAAAGGCACCTTTTATCACGTGGAAATGATGCAAGCGCTTCCCGGGCGGCTGGCCAGCTTGCGCAACGAGCGCGTGATGGAAAACGAATACTCGAAGAAACTCGAACGCCCGCAAAATTTCATTTTTGTGCGCGACCAGGGCGCCGCCTGGGACATCTTCACCATCGGCGTCTACCGCGACCTGAAGCACTACGCCGAAAGCGTGGACATCCCCATCAAACTTCAGGAAGAGGCAGCGAAGAAGGCGGGGTTCGAGTCCGCCAGCGCCATCGGGCCCTTCCTCCGCACGCTGATCCGCACGCACCACGACACGCTGGCCATCGCCATCAAGTAGGCGCCAGTATGCAGCAGCCGGCGGTATCGTAAAGGAAACTGAGATCCGCGGCCCATTTGCCCGCCTGCTCGCCCATCAGCTAAGCCGATTGCCTGCCTTAGTCGATTGGCATACAATAAAGTATGAAAACTGCCAATACTAAACAAAAGTTAGTTACTGTCAGAGGTAGATCGGAGGCGGACCCATGCGCATTGATGCTGGCCCTGAAAACGCTGGGGGCACGCTGGACGCTCGTAGTGTTGAGAGTGCTTCTCGACAGGCCGCATCGGTTCAGCGAACTCAAGAATGCAGTTGTCTGTATTCCCGACAGGTCACTGGCGCGCGTCCTTGACCGGTTGGAACGAGAAGGTATCGTTCGCCGCAGTGTAAGACCCGCCCGTCCCCCACAGGTCGTGTACTCGCTGGTGAAGGACGATCCCTTGTTGCGCAAGGTCATAGGTGTTCTGACTCGGTGGGGAGAAGTTAATTTTGCTGGAAGGAAAGTGAGTTCAGAGAGAAAACGTCCTTCAGTGGGTTTGGAGCCTGCGACACCTTGGGCTTGGCGCCTCATGGCCAGTGCAGGATCTTGGCTTCCTCGTGTGGGTGGTCGCACTTCTCCAGCATGCCCTTGTTTCCATCACCGCTTCCCTGGGTAGCTCTGGACCCATTGTAACTTTTGAGAAAGGAGCATACAGCACAAACGTAATGTATTGACAAAAGGTTAGTTTCTATTATTATGCCAAAATCATAGCAATTTAGGGGTCTCGATCGCGCGGACACCCTAGACAAGTACAAGCCTTCGCTGCCGACGGCATTTTCTAGCATCCGGATTTGCATGATGGTCGCTTCGCCCGGGATGAATGTTTCTTGATTCGCCCCGGGAAGGCTGGGCGCAGTGAAGACGCGGAACTCCGGTGTGATGTTGTTTGTCGCGACAGCTATCACAGTGCCGGTGGGTGTGTTCGGCGCGTGGGTCGCTATCGAGCGGCTTTGGTTCCATGATTTGCCTTATGAGTCCCATCTACTGCTCAACACTGCCCGGGGTTTGATGGCCGTCCTGGTTGTTGCCGCCCTCGGGGGCATCCACATCCTCAGAAGCGCGCGCAGAGCTGCCGAGGCTGAAATCACCGTCCGACAGATTCTGGAGTCCGCCCCGGACGCCATGATCATTGGCGACCAAGGGGGGCGAATTGTCCAAGTGAATGCGCAGGCGGAGAAGTTGTTCGGCTACTCGCGGACCGAACTAGTCGGGAAGCAGGTTGAATCGTTAATGCCCGGACGATTTCGGGATAAGCATCTTTCGCATCGCCTCAGGTATTCCGCAGCGCCGAGAACCCGGCCGATGGGCATAGGCCTCTATCTTCTTGGTTTACATAAAAATGGCAGCGAAATCCCCGTGGAAGTCAGTCTGGGTCCCCTCCAACGGCGTGATGGAAACTTCGTGATAGCAGGCATCCGTGATGTCACCGAGCGGAAAAAGGCGGAACAGGCGCTGCGCGAAAGCGAAGAACGATACCGCTCACTGGTCATCGCCACCTCGCAAATCATTTGGACGACAAACCCCGAGGGGGAAATGCTTGAGCCATTCCGCAGTTGGCAGGAATTCACGGGCCAGAGCGCGGAAGAGGCACGGGGCCGGGGATGGCTCAACGCGATCCATCCCAACGACAGGGAGCGCGTGTGGAAAACATGCGATGAGGCGGAGCGGACGGGCGTTGCCATTCAATCGGAGTATCAGTTACGGCGCCACGACGGTGTGTACCGCCACTTATCGTGCCGCGCCGTGCCGGTGCGGATAAACGGCGGCAGCATCCGGGAATGGGTGGGAGCGTGCACAGATGTGACCGAACAAATAATCCTCGCAGCGCAATTGCGCCAATCCCAGAAGATGGACGCCATCGGGCAGCTCGCCGGCGGCGTGGCCCACGACTTCAATAACCTTCTCGGCGTCATCATGGGGTACACGGACCTGGTGATGGAAGCTCTCGCTCCGGGACACAAGTCGCGCGAGCAGCTCGAACAGGTGTACAAGGCCGCCGAGAGCGCGGCTTCCCTGACCAGTCAACTGATGGCGTTCAGCCGCAAGCAGGTCGTTGCGCCAAAGATACTGAACCTGAACGCGGTGGTGAGCGACACCGACAAGATGTTGCGCCGGCTGATTAGAGAGGACGTCCATCTGGTGACGGTGCTCTCGCCTTCTCTCGGAAACGTGAAAGCCGATCCGGGGCAAATCGAGCAAATCCTGATGAATCTGGCGGTCAACGCGCGGGATGCCATGCCGCACGGCGGAAAGCTGACCCTTGAAACGCGCAGTGTGGGGCTGGACCACGAGTACGCGAACACCCACGCCGCCGTCCCCCCGGGAGATTATGTGTTACTGGCAGTGACGGACAGCGGAACGGGCATGGACGAGGCAACGAAGGCGCATATCTTTGAACCCTTCTTCACAACAAAAGAAATGGGGCGGGGCACCGGCCTGGGGCTGGCCACGGTGTACGGCATCGTGAAACAGAGCGACGGATTTATCTGGGTGTACAGTGAGCCGGGTCAGGGAACCACATTCAAGATCTACTTCCCCCGTGTGCACGAGAGCGCTAAGGAAGCTGCCGCCGCGCCGCATACGCCCATCGCGCAGCAGGGTACGGAGACCGTGCTGGTGGTGGAAGACGAAGTAGCCTTGCGAGAGCTCGCGTGCGAGTTTCTGCAGCTCAGCGGCTTTGTCCCGCTGGAAGCGCGGACGCCCGTCGAAGCGATTCAAATCGCCGAGCGGCACAAAGGCCCCATCCACTTGGTGCTCACCGACGTGGTCATGCCGGGGATGGGTGGGCGCGAGCTGGCAGGGAAAGTGAAGCAACAGCGCCCGAAGATTAAAGTCCTCTACATGTCGGGTTATCCCGATCAGGCGATTTTCCAGCACGGCGTGCTGGAACGGGGCGTGGCCTTCCTGCCCAAGCCCTTCTCACGGTACGACCTGGTGCGCATCGTCCGCGAAATCCTGGACCGCGCGGTTGATTCCTGATCCGCCGGCTGCCGTCTCCCCCTGCAAACTTCCCCATGCAAGCGGAATGAGCGCATGGCGTTTTGCGCTTCGAATTCTGCGCGCTTCAAGTACAATGATTTGCCGGCGCCACCGCTGATACCGATGAAACAAATTGTCGAACGCGAACGAAACAAAACGTACTACCGCGTCCTGCATGTACCCATCTGGCTGTGGGTGTTCTTCGTTTTGCCGGGATGGCCGCTGACCTTCGCGATGTACACCACCGGCTTCGATCGCCGCCACGCCATCTGGTTTGCCGTGGTGTTTGCGGTGTGCGCGTGGCGCGGATTTGCTGGAAAACTGCCGGGCGTGGAGCACGCGCCGTACGTCACGCACTTCGGCGCGGACCAGCCCAACCTGTGGTATCGGGTCGTCTGCTACACGGCGGCGTGGATTGCGATTGTCGTTCCCTTCGCGCTGAACGTCATCGGGCTGGTCGTCGCGTCGTTCACCGGCGAGTGGATGATCCGCCAGATGTACCAGTGGCTCTACTATCCGCTGGCGATGCTCGTTGTGCTGGCCTCCTGCCTCGACCTCACGCCGCGCGCGCGGCGCTCCACGCTCAACGAAGGCGCGGAGCGGGCGTGGTTTTACGTCGGGCTGTGGACGGTGGTGCCCGCCCAAACCGCCATGTGGGCGGTGTGGCGCATCGGCGCGAAGAATGGTCTCGCCGGCGTGGCCCACGGCCGCGCGGGATTGGCCGCCCTGCTGCTCGTTGGCGGCACAATGTTTCTGCTCGGCGCGAAGGGCATCCTGCCGCGAAGCGCGCGCTACTATTACCCAGAAGCTCCATCTGCTATTCCACAGCCCGCCCGCGAAATCGTGTAGCGCCGGCGTCTCGCCGGCTCCTTCGTCAAAAGAGCCGCCGGGACGGCGGCGCTACAATTGCGCACAAATCGTGCGACACTTGTGCTGAATATGGCCCGGTCCCTCCTCACCGACTATCTCGACAATTTTTACCGTTACGGGTCGTGCGTCGCCTACGTCCACCGCCGCGGCTATCGCACCGAGCGCTGGACCTACCGCCGCGTGGTGGAGACGGCCAACCGGTTCGCGCGCGAGCTCGAAGCGCGGCAGATCGGCAAGGGCGACCGCGTCGTAGTGTGGGGCGAAAACTGCGCCGAGTGGGTGGCGGCGTTTTACGGCTGCGCGCTGCGCGGCGCGGTGGTGGTGCCGATGGACCGCATCGCCGCGGAGGATTTCGCAGCCCGCGTTTCACAGCAAGTGAGCGCCAAGCTGCTCGTCCGCTCGCGCGAGCTGCCGCCTCTCGACAATTCCCTTCCCACCATGATTCTCGAAGAACTTGCCGAA
>JACOSF010000092.1 GCA_016179005.1 Acidobacteriota bacterium
CTTCAACGGCGGCTGTATCGCCGACGCGCCAGGCTCAGGCTTCTCTTCGCCGGAAAGTTCTTCCATCGAGTCGGGGATGCGGTTCAGCTCGAACCAGGCGACGAAGCGGATACCGGCAGCGAGATCGCGCAGAGGCGCGGGCAGGTCAAGTTCGATGAAGCGTCCGAGAACCCAGCCGGCAAGGTCTCCGGCGTCGGCGTCGCGGCCGCGGATAAAGAGCCAGTCTTCGCGGCGCGGGCCGGCGGGCTGGTCGCCGACCTGCTCTTCCGTTTTTTTCGCCGCTGGAGGTTCTTCCGCCGGGAGTTCGACGACGGCGCGAGCGAGAATTTCCACAGGCACATCGCGGCCGAATTGGAACGAGCGCGGGGAGGCGCGGCCGGGCTCGGCGCGGAGGTTGGTGAGGACTTTTGTTTTGCCGCTGGCCTGCAGAGGCATGGATTTCGATTTTTCGAGATTGGCCAGGGCGCGCTGCCAGAGTTCTGCCGGCATCAACTGCTTGGCATCCATCCAGCCGGTGGCGCCGCCGGGGGCGAGCACGCGGACGTAATCGGCGCCGCCCCACGGTTTCGATTCGATGATGCTGACGCGGTCGCCGTAGCGCAGCGAGGCGGCGGGCTCGCGCACGGTGGCCAGGCGGTTCCAGACGGTGGCTTTGCGCTCGGAGACGTAGGCCTGCTCCCGCACGGGCGGCACGCTCGGGCGCAGCAGCCAGTAGGCCAAGCCCACCACGCCGACAATGATGAGGATGTTGAGAAAGCGGCGCATCAGGCCTGGTCGCCAAAGGAGATGCCTACGCCGCGGGCGGCGCGGACGTAATCGTCTTTGGGGTTCACGGTCTTGTAGACGCCGATGGCTTCCTCCAGCGGCACAGCCATGATCTTGCCGCAGCGCAGGCAGACCATTTGGCCGAACTCTCCGCGGGCGATGAGGTCGGCGGCGTATACGCCGAAGCGCGTGGCGAGAATGCGGTCGAAGGGGCTGGGCGAGCCGCCGCGCTGGATGTGCCCGAGGACGGTGACGCGTGTTTCCCGGCCGGTGCACTCGCGGATGGCGAAGGCGATGGTGTTGGCAACCTGGCCGGGCTTGGCCTCAGGAAAGGATTTTCCCAGAGCGTCCTTTGGAGGGAGCTTGGCGCCTTCCGCGACCACGATGAGGCTGAATTTCTTCCGGCTCAGCTCGCGCTGGCGGATCTTTTCAGCGATGTTCTCGATGGTGAAGGGGATTTCCGGAATCAGGATCACGTGGGCGCCGCCGGCGATGCCGGCATGCAGCGCGATCCAGCCGGCGTCGCGGCCCATGACTTCGAGGACCATGACGCGGTGGTGCGATTCCGCGGTGGTGTGCAGGCGGTCGAGGGCGTCCGTGGCGACTTGGAGCGCGGTGTCGAAACCGAAGGTGACTTCCGTGGCGGAGAGGTCGTTATCAATGGTCTTGGGAACGCCGACCACCTTCATACCCATCTTGAAAAATCTGTGCGCGATAGACAGCGTGCCGTCGCCGCCGATGACCACCAGCGCGTCCATTTTCAGGCGCTTCATGTTCTCCAGACAGAGTGCGGAGAAGTCCTTGACGACCGGCTGGCCATGTTCGACGGTGTTGTAGCTGAACGGATTGCCGCGGTTAGTGGTGCCCAGAATGGTGCCGCCGCGGGGCAGAATGCCGCTGACACTTTCTTCGGTAAGCTCGCGAGCGTGCTCCGGCCAGATCAGGCCGTCGAAGCCGTTGGTGACGCCGATGACGCGCCAGCCGTAGTCGTTGACGGCAGTGCGCACCAAGCCGCGAATGACAGCGTTGAGTCCGGGGGCATCGCCACCGCCGGTGGAAACACCAATCGTGCGAATATTGTTGGACATCAGGCTACCTCAAGAGGGCGCGTGCGTAGGACATTGTAGCAGTGGAGAGTGGCGAGTGGTTAGTGGCTAGAGAAGAGGGGGCAGGCTACAGGTAGTTGGAAGCAGGCAGCGGAAGCGGCATATTGCGAAACGGATGCGTATTCAAAGAGACACGTGCAGGACGTTTATTGTTACAATGCGCGAAACGCCGGGTGGAGAGAGCTAATGAACTTTATGGAGAAGCTGAAGCCGTTGGGGCTGCTGCTATTGCGGTGGGGGCTGGGAGCGATTTTCATTTTTTCCGGGTATCCGAAGCTGTTCGGCGACACGAAGAGAGCCATAGAAGCCTTCGCAAGCATTGGGATGCCGGCGTACATGGTGTACATCGCAGGCGCAGTGGAGTTTTTCGGCGGATGGCTGCTGGTGGC
>JACOSF010000282.1 GCA_016179005.1 Acidobacteriota bacterium
AAGCGGCTGGAAGAAGAAGGCGTGCGCGTCACCCGCCGCACCGTGGCCAAGTACCGCGAGGATTTGCGCATCCCCAGCACCCACCAGCGCCGGGTGAAGTCATAGGCGCCGCCCTGTGAAACGCGACGCATCACGCAGTTTCCGCCAGCTCGTGCTTCTCACCGGCCTCAGTGGCTCCGGCAAGGGCTCCGTCCTGCGCACCTTCGAAGACCTCGGCTTCTACTGCGTGGATAACCTGCCCGTCGACCTCATCGCCAAGTTCAGCGAGCTTTACGTCGAAGGCGGCGGAGAGATTGAGCGCGCCGCGCTGCTCGTGGATGCTCGCGAAGGCGGCAATCTCGCGCGCCTCCCCGCCATCTACAAGAAGCTCAGCAAGGAGCACCCCACCTCCCTGGTCTTCATCGAAGCCGGCGACGAAGCCCTCGTCCGCCGTTTTTCGGAGACCCGCCGCCCGCATCCGCTCGGCCGCGAGCTCTCCGTCCGCGAGGGCATTCACCAGGAACGCCGCCTGATGGCGCCCATCCGCAAGATTGCTGACCTCATCATTGACACCACCAAGTTCAACGTCCACGAGCTGCGCCAGTTCATCACCGACCGCTTTCAGAACCCGCGCCACCGCCCCATGCTCGTTTCTCTGGTCAGCTTCGGCTACCGCTTCGGCGTGCCCACAGACGCCGACGTCGTCATCGACGTGCGCTTCCTGCCCAATCCGCACTTCGTGCCCACGCTGCGCCCTTGCACCGGACGCGACCCGCGCGTGGCACGCTACATTCGTTCCTTCCCGCAGACTGGCGAGTTCTTGCGCCGCATGGACTCCCTGCTCGCCTACCTCATCCCGCACTACATCCGGGAAGGGAAGAGCTATCTGACCATCGCCTTTGGCTGCACCGGCGGGCGTCACCGCTCGGTGATGATGGCCGAATCTTTGCGCCGCGCGCTCGCCCGGCGCGGCTTTGCCGTGAAGGTGGCGCACCGCGACATGGAGAAGTCCGCGCTTTGATTCCTATGCATGCAGCACTGAGCGTAACCCATTCGTTGGCTGCCTCACCCGCTCCCCGGAGGATGCTGGCTCGTGGACTCCCGCAGTGAAATCCGGCGGCTGCTTCGCTATGTGCGGCCCTATTCCGGCCGCCTGGCCTTCGCCGTCGCGTTGATGGCCCTGGTCGGGTTGGGCGAAGCCACCACCGCGCTGATGATCAAGCCGGTGGTAGACCGCGTCCTCGATCCCCACGCCCCGGATTCCCGCCTGGCGCTGCTCACCATCCCCTGGACGAACTACACCGTATACCTGAACTCCTTTTTTCCGGCCTCCATCCGCCACGTATGGACCATTCTCTCCATTTCGCTCGTCGTGCTGTTCCTGGGGAAAGGGTTCGCCGAGTATTTCGGCAACACCTTGATCCAGTATGTCGGCCACGCCGGCATCACCGACTTGCGCAACCGCATCTACGCCAAGCTGATCCGCCAGCCCATCGGCTTCTTCGAGCACAACCCCACCGGCCGGCTGATGTCCGCCGTCATCAGCGACGTGGAGCGCGTCCGCGGCGTGCTCTCCGAATGGCTCGCCGATTTCTTCCGCCAATCCTTCTCCCTCCTCGGATTTCTCGCTGTGCTCTTCATGAAGGATTGGAAGCTGACCGTCGGCTCGTTGCTCTTCGTTCCCCTGGTCGTTGTTCCCGTCACGCGCCTGGGCCGCCGCATCCGGCAGTCTTCGCAGGCCAGCCAGGCGCGCCTGGGCGAGTTGAGCCAGGTCCTCCAGGAAACCGCCAGCGGCAACCGCGTGGTGAAGGCCTTCGGCATGGAGGATTTCGAAATCGGCAAGTTCCGCGCCATTGCCCGCCGCTGGCTGCGCGAAAACATGCGCTGGATTCGCGCCTACGCCGTCACCTCGCCGCTGATGGAGCTGCTCGGCGCGGTGGTCTTTGTCATGGTCCTGCTCTACGCTCGCGACAAAATCAACAAGGGCATGATGACCACCGGCGACTTCATGGTTTTCGTCTTCGCCCTCCTCCAAGTCTATACGCCCATCAAGCGCCTGGGCGGCATCTATCAGCTCTTTCAGCAGGGCCTCGGCGCCACCTCGCAGGTCTTCCAGTACCTCGATTTGCAGGAGGAAATCTCCGAGCAGCCCGGCGCGCGCGTCCTGCCGCCGTTTTCCCGTTCCGTCAAATTCGAAAACGTCGGCTTCTCCTACACCGGCACCGACGGCGCCGTGCTCAAGGAAATCAACCTGAGTATCAACGCCGGCGAAGTCGTCGCCATTGTCGGCCTGAGCGGCGCCGGCAAGACCACGCTCGTGAATCTCCTGCCGCGCTTCAACGAAGTCACCTGCGGCTCGTTGCACATTGACGGCGTGGACGTCCGCGAGGTCACCCTGCGTTCCCTGCGCGAGCAGATGGCCATCGTCACGCAGGAGACGATCCTCTTCAACGACACCGTCTGGAACAACATCTGCTACGGCCATCCGGAGATGCCCGAGTCCCGCGTGTTCACCGCGTCGCAGGCCGCTCTGGCTCACGACTTCGTCCTCGAATTGCCGCAGGGCTACCAGACCATGCTCGGCGAGCGCGGCCAGCGTCTTTCCGGCGGACAGCGCCAGCGACTGGCCATCGCTCGCGCCCTGCTCAAGAATTCGCCCATCCTCATCCTCGACGAGGCTACCTCCGAGCTGGACTCCGAATCCGAGCTGCTCGTGCAGCGCGCGCTCGCCAACCTCATGACCGGCCGCACCGTCTTTGTCATCGCGCACCGCCTCTCCACCATCCGTCGCGCCGACAAGATTGTCGTCCTCGAGGATGGCACCATCCTGGAATCCGGCACCCACGAACAATTACTTGCCAGCGGCGGCGCTTATGCGCGCCTCTATGAGTTACAATTTGCGGACGCGGATCACGCCGCGTCCCCGGCGGGGCCGCTTCCCTGATGCCGACACACTTGCTCAAATCCATGACCGGCTACGCGCAGGCCCGCGTCGAGCAGGACGGCTGGACCCTGCGCATCAGCCTGCGCAGCGTCAATCATCGCTTCCTCGATTTGCACCTCCGCCTGCCCGATGGCTTCGAAACCTTTGAGCCGCGCATCCGCCAGGCTGTGCGCGACCGCCTGCGCCGCGGCCACGTGGACGTTACGCTCCACTACGAGCCCGCAGGCCCTGCCGCCGTGCACGTTCATCGCGACGTGGCTGCCGCCTACCTCAGCGCCGCTGAAGAAATCCGCAAGCAGTTCGGCTTGCACGCCGAGCCGGACCTCGCGGCGATTCTTCGCCTGCCCGGCGTCATCGGTTCCACCGCGCTGCCGTCCGACGAAGAAGCCGAAGCCCTCGGCCGTCGCATCACCGCCTGTTTGGAGGAAGCCCTGGGCAAGCTCGAAGAAATGCGCCGCTCGGAAGGCCGCCACCTCGCCGAGGAAATGTCCGCGCGCCTGCGCGCCATCACCGAGCACGCCACGCGTATTGCGGAGCTCGCCGAGCGCGTCCGTCCGGCCTACGCTCGCCGCATGGAGACTCGCCTTCGCGAACTGATGGGCGCAGTGCCCATTGACCCCGCGCGCGTCGCGCAGGAGGCCGCCCTGCTTGCCGAGCGCGGAGATATTTGCGAGGAGATTTCCCGCCTGCACAGTCACGTGCAGCAATTTGAAAAACTCCTGGCCGGCGCGGGCGAGGCCGGTAAGAAGCTCGACTTCCTGTTGCAGGAAATGCAGCGCGAAGCCAACACCATGCTCTCGAAGACGCCGGGCGTCGAGGCCGATGGCCTGGCCATCACCGATTTGGCGCTGGAAGTGAAATCGCAGATCGAAAAACTGCGCGAACAAGTGCAGAACATCGAGTGAACATGACCTCTCTTCGGGAACCGCGCGTCTTCATCGTCTCCGGGCCGTCCGGCTCCGGCAAGAGCACGCTCGTCAAGAAGCTCCTCGAACTGCCCGGCACCCTCCTTTCCATTTCCTGCACCACGCGCCAGCCCCGCTCGAACGAAAGGGACGGAGAGTGGTACAATTTCGTCTTGCCGGAAGAGTTCGAGCGCATGGTGCAGCGCGGCGAGTTCCTCGAGCACGCCCGCGTCTTCGGCCGTCATTTCTACGGCACGCCGCGCCGCTGGTTCGAGGAAGCGCGTCGCAGGGGGCTCGACCTCGTTCTGGAGATTGACGTTCAGGGCGCCGAGCAGGTGAAGCTGAAGATGCGCGACGCAGTGGCTATCTTCATCCTGCCGCCGTCGCGCCAGGAACTGGAGGGCCGCATCCGCGCCCGCGGCACCGACTCCGAAGAGGAGATCGCTCGCCGCCTCGAACGCGCCCGGCAGGAAATGCAGTGCTACACGGACTACGACTACGTCGTGGTCAACGATGATCTCGAGCGCGCCGGCCGCGAAGTCCAGGCCATAGCCCTGGCCGCCCGCTGTGCCCGCGCGCGCAACGAGGAACGCATTCGTCAGATTTTGGATTCCTTTGGAGGCTAAAATCAGAATGACTCCTATGGCACCACCGGAAAGCAGGTTCGCATTCGTGGTGGTAGTGGCGCGCCGCGCCCGGCAGTTGCAGACCGGTTCGCGGCCGCTCATCGATACATCCCGGCTTCGCAAGCACACGCGCATTGCCCGCGAAGAGCTCGTCAAGGGCTTGCTCGATTTCGAGCTGCCCGTGTTGCCGCAGACCGCGGAGGAAAAGGAAACCAAGCGGCGCAAGGGTTAGCGCGCCGCTCCGCTCATGAGAGTTGCACTCGGCGTTTCCGGAGGCATTGCGGCCTACAAGGCCGCCGAGCTCGTTCGCCGTCTGCAGCAGGATCGCCTCGAGGTTCAGGTGGTGATGACGCGCAGCGCCCAGCAGTTCATCACCCCGCTCACCTTCGCCGCCCTTTCCGGCCGCAAAGTCATCACCGAAATGTTCGCCGAGCCCGGCCAGGCCCCCGCCAATATCGACAGCGCCATCGAGCACATCGCCGTCGCCCAGTCCATCGACTTACTGGTCATCGCTCCAGCCACCGCCCACACCATCGCGCGCCTGGCCAATGGCATCGCCGATGATTTTCTTTCCACGCTCTATCTCGCCACGAAAGTTCCGGTCATCGTCGCGCCGGCCATGAACGTCAACATGTGGGAGCATCCCGCCACGCAGGAAAACTTGGAAAAGTTGCGCACCCGCGGCGTGCACGTGGTCGAGCCCGATGAAGGCTATCTCGCCTGCGGCATGACCGGCGCCGGCCGCCTTGCCGGCGTCGAATCCATCGCCAGAAAAATTTGCGAGCTGCTCGGCATTCGCCACGACTTCGAAGGCGAAACCGTGCTCGTCACCGCCGGGCCTACCTGCGAAGACGTGGACCCCGTGCGCTTTCTCACCAACCGCTCGTCCGGGAAAATGGGCTACGCCGTTGCCGACGCCGCCGCACGCCGCGGCGCCCGCGTGATTCTTGTCAGTGGCCCCGTTCATCTCGAGCCGCCGGCCGGCGTCGAGCGCGTCTCCGTGCGCACCACGGAGGAAATGCACCGCGCCGTGCTCGACCGCGCCGCCGCGTGCACCGTCATCATCAAAGCCGCCGCCGTGGCCGACTATCGCCCCGTCGCCGCACAGCCGAAAAAGATGAAGCGCGCCGGCGGCCGCGCCGCTCTCGAGCTCGAGCCCACGCCAGACATCCTCGCCGACCTCGCACGCAGCAAGGGCAGCCGTATCCTCGTCGGCTTTGCCGCGGAAACCGACCGCGTCGCCGAAAACGCCCGCGAAAAGCTGCGCGCCAAGGGCGCGGACATGATTGTGGCCAACGACGTCACCCGAGAAGGCGCCGGATTCGACGCGGAGACCAACATCGTCTCCATCTTCACCCGCGACGGCCGCGCCGTGGACGTTCCGCAGATGAGCAAGTTCGACGTCGCCAACCGCGTCCTCGACGAAATC
>JACOSF010000283.1 GCA_016179005.1 Acidobacteriota bacterium
TAGGACGCTTCCGGGTACACGCGGACTTTCAGCGCTGCGGTTTTCTTGTCGGTTTTCGCGGGCAGCGCCGGTGCGAGGAGCATCTCGATGGCCTTCTTCAACACCGCATCGTCTTTCGGCTGCGGCGGCTCGGGCTGCTGCACGGCGGGCGTTTCGTCGTCATCCGTGTCGGGCACATCCACCGCGGCGCGCCGCACTTCCACGCCGGGCACAACGCCTTCCTCCGGGATGGACTTCCCGTCTGGCCGGTAGTAGTTCGCCACGGTCAGGTTGATCGCCGCGCCGTCTTCCAGCGCCAGCATCTTCTGCTCAGAGGCGGAGCCAAAGGTGCGCTCACCCAGCGTCTCGCCGCGCTGGTTGCCGGCGATAGCCGCGGCCAGGATTTCTGCCGCGCCTGATGTGCCGTTGGAGATAAGCACTGTGACGGGCTGCTTCCAAACGGCTTTGCCCGGCTCGGCCACGAAGGTCTGCGTCGGCACGGTCTGCCCGCGCAGCGAGCCGAGCGTTCCGCTGCCCACGAATAGCCGCGCCGCGGCGATGCCTTCCGTGTTCGCGCCAAACGCGCAGTCGCGCAAATCGAGGATGAGTTTCTTCGCTCCCTGCTTTTCAAGCTGGAGCAACTTGGCTTTCAATTCGTCGGCGCGCCCCGCAGTGAGGGACGTGATGCGCACGTAAGCGATGCCCGCAGCCACGGGCGCGTCGGCGTCGGAGAGCACGTTGGCCTGCATCTTCGCCGCCGGCAGCTCAGCGCGGACGATGTCCACGTCCTGGGGTTCGGCGCGCGCGCGGCGCACGACGGAGACAGTCACTCCCGTGCCCACGTCGCCGGAAAGCAGGTTCTGCGCCTGACCGATGGACATTTCGCGCGAAGTGAATTTCGCGATGGCTTCCAGGATGTCGCCGCTGCGCAGCCCGGCCTTGTCCGCGGGGCTGTCCGGCAGCACGGCGACCACGGTGATGTACCCGAAGCGCTTGGAGAGCGCCGCGCCGATTTCACCCTTCGCGCCGCGCTCGAGTTTCTGCTTGTACTCGGCGTACTCGCGCGGGCTCATGTAGCTGGAGCGCGGGTCGAGTGATTCGAGCAGACCATGCAGCGCGCCGGAGGTCACCTGTTGCAGGTTGGGCTCTTCGACGTAGTCTTGCTGGACGTACTGCAGCACTTGGGTGAACACGCCGAGCGCCCGGTAGGTCTTGTCTTCGTTGGTGCGCCCGAGCACGTAGCCCATGGACACGTAGCTGACCACCAGAATGGACAAAGTCAGTACGATTGCCCTTGTGACGCGGTTCATTCAGTCTCTCCTGATCCCGCAGGGCGGGACGGCGCCTGCTTCGGAAGGTGCAGTATAACATCTACGTTTGGGCAAACGAAGTAAGGAAGTGAGGAAATGAGCGATCTAAATACTCGCAGCCGGGGCACGCACTACGGCTCTCTTACGTGCTTACTTCTTCCCCTCTTCATTTCTTTTGACGCACAGGTGCCCGAGCCGTTTCCAGTTTCGCGCGCTGCAATTCCGATTTCCGGCTGATTCGCTTGCCCAGTTTCTGATTCACGAAGCGCTGCTGCTTCACGTGCGTTTCCCTCCGGCGTGATTCGCCGCGACTCTTTAAGGATGCCATGGCCCAGGGCCGGGTTGCGAGCGAAACATCGCATGCCCGTGTTCAACCGGCTGAACAAAGTTACAAAAGCATCGCATTTCCAAGCCGTGCATTGGGAAATATCCCCCAGCTTACTCATTTCGTAGGGGCGTGTGGAATACGCTTCTTGCGATTAACCTGTCTTTATTCTATCAGTTACGGTCGCTCGGCAATCGTTCAGCCGCTGGTAAGCGAATTGCTACCTTCCATCGGATGAGGACCTGTGTCCATGCTTGAAGAACCAGCCAGCGAAGCTAAGGTGCCCCACGTGCAGCCTGTCCCCAAGAAGGTCCGCGGCACAATCAAGGTGACTCAAAACCGCTGCAAGGGCTGCGGCTTCTGCATCGCCTTCTGTCCGCCGAAAGTGCTGGTGTTTTCGGACGATTTCAACTCGCACGGCTATCACTTCCCGCAGCTCAAGAATCAAGACGGCTGCACCGGCTGTGACCTCTGCGGTCTTTACTGCCCCGACTTCGCCATCTACGGCGTGATGCAAAAGTACGGGAAGAAACAATGAAGTGCACCCACGCAGACCCCGCGGGCGTCCTTACCGGCACGCATTTCCTGGACGGCGATCAGGCCTGCTGCGAAGGCGCGCTGGCCTCCGGCTGCCGCTTCGCCGCGGGCTACCCGATCACGCCCTCCACGGAAATCGTCGAGCGCTTTGCCCAGCGCGTGCCGCAGATCGGCGGGATGTTCCTGCAGATGGAAGATGAGCTGGCCGCGTCCATCGCCATCCAGGGCGCCGTGTGGGCCGGCGCGAAGTCGTTCACGGTGACCAGCGGCCCGGGTTTTTCCTTGATGATGGAGCACATCGGCTACGCAGCGATGACGGAAACGCCCTGCGTCTTCGTGAACGTGCAGCGCGGCGGGCCCTCCACCGGCCTGCCCACGCTCCCCGCGCAGGCGGACATGATGCAGGCGCGCTGGGGGTCGCACGGCGACTACGA
>JACOSF010000297.1 GCA_016179005.1 Acidobacteriota bacterium
GTCCGGCGCTGATCATTGACGACATCATCGACACCGCGGGCACTCTCGTGAAGACGGCCGAGGCCCTGCTGAAGGAAGGCGCCACCCGCGTCTTTGCCGCCTGCACCCACCCGGTTCTTTCCGGGCCGGCGGTGGATCGTCTTTCCCAGTGCGCCATTGAGGAAGTGGTGGTCACGAATTCCGTGCCGCTTTCTGCCGAGGCCAAAAAGCTGGGCAAGATCAAGGTCGTCAGCGTCGGCGAACTGCTCGCCCGCGGCGTCCGCTCGATTCACGAGGAAAGCTCGATCAGCGAACTTTTTAGTTGATTCTGCCGGCCGGAAGATCCGGCCGGGACGTCAAGGAAGGACTCAATGCAGCAATTTACTGTGGAAGCGAATCTTCGGGAGGAGCGCGGCAAGAACGCCGCGCGGCGCATCCGCCGCACCGGCCTCATCCCCGCCACGCTGTATGGCGGCAAGGGCGGCGCCGTGGCGGTCAGCGTCAACGCCAAGCAGGTGGTCTCCATCCTGAAATCTGAATCCGGACACAACACGATTTTTACACTCAAGCTCGCGGGCAGCGCCGAAGACAAAGTGATTGTGAAAGACTGGCAGGCCGACCCCGTGCGCGGCGATCTCTTGCATGTGGACCTGCTTCGCATCGCCATGGACGTGCGCATGCGCGTCAAGGTGCCCGTCCACACCTTTGGCGAGCCGCAGGGCGTCAAGCTGCAGGGCGGCATCTTTGAAATGGTCACCCGCGAAATCGAAGTGGAATGTTTGCCCACCGACATCCCCGAGGAGTTTCGCTTTGACGTTACTCCGCTGATGATCGGCAAGCAGCTCCGTGCCGGCGATCTGCCGATGGATACGGAGAAGATGAAGCTGGTCACGGACCCGCAGCGCGTGCTGGCTCACGTGGTTGCTCTCCGCATTGAAGAAGAGAAGCCGGCGGAGGTCGTGGCTACGGAAGCGGCTGCACCGGCCGAGCCCGAGGTCATCAAGAAGGGCAAGAAGGAAGTCGAGGAAGGCGAAGAAGGCGAAGCCGTGCCGGAGAAGTCCGAGAAGTCGGAGAAGTCGGAGAAGAAGAAGTAAGCTCCTGCGGCGCCGGATTCTGCCGGCGCGCGCCAGCGGCTGGCTTCATCCGGTGGCGGGACTGAAAGTTCCGGATGCCTTTGCGGAACTGAAAGTCCCGGATGCTTTTGCGGGATGGACGCGCGAATGCGCTTGATCGTGGGCCTCGGCAATCCCGGACCCGAATACGCTTGGACGCCGCATAACCTCGGGTTCCTGGCGCTCGATCGGCTGGCGGAACTCGCCGGCGCGCGTATCGAGAGGCCGGAGGCAAAATCGCTCCTGGGCCGTGGCCGCCTGGGCGGACACGAAGTCCTGCTGGCCAAGCCGCAGACGTTTATGAACGTCAGCGGGCTCGCGGTGCGCAACTTACTCGAGCGCTTCCAGTGCGACCCGGCCGAGACCATCGTTCTGTACGACGATGTGGCCTTACCCTGGGGCATGATTCGCGTCCGCGAGCGCGGCACCGCTGGCGGACACAACGGCCTGAAGTCGATTATTGGGGCTCTGGGCACGATGGAGTTCACTCGCGTGCGCATGGGCGTGCAGCCGGAGCATCCCGTGGACGACCTAGCCGACTACGTGCTCCGCCCCATGCGCCGTGCGGTCATGGAAAGCGCCGCGGAGATGCTGGACACTGCGGCCGAGGCTGTTCAGGTGATTCTGGCGGACGGTGTCCGCCGGGCCATGACGCGCTTCAATCGCCGCGTCCAGCCGCCCGACGCAAAGTTGTAGGGGCGGGCTTTAGCCCGCCATCTGTCGAACTGACGGACGGCGTCGGCCGCGCCATGACGCGCTTCAACCGCCGCGTCACGCCGCCCGACGCAGAGTTGTAGGGGCGGGCTTTAGCCCGCCATCTGTCGAACTGACGGACAGCGTCGGCCGCGCCATGACGCGCTTCAACCGCCGCGTCACGCCGCCCGACGCAGAGCTGTAGGGGCGGGCTTTAGCCCGCCATCTGTCGAAAGCAGTTTGAGCAGGGAACCGAGAAGAGAGGAAACATGGAAGAACGCTTGTACGATCTGATTTTCATCTGCCGGCCGGATACGCCGGAAGCCGAGGCGGA
>JACOSF010000298.1 GCA_016179005.1 Acidobacteriota bacterium
CCTGGTCTATGTGCCACCGGCTCCGCGCGACCTGGCGCCCTACGTGCCGCCCAGCCCGCAGATGCGCATTGACCCGCGCGTCCTCCGCCAGATTGCACCGCCCAACGTTGAGCCCTCGCCGCTACCGGGCACGCCGGAAAGCAAGCCGCAACGCGACTTGCCCGCCGCGCCCGTGCCGCAGGTTCCGGTGACGCCGGAACGCGAACTGCGTGCGGAAGCGCCGCGTGAAACCATGCGCCTGGAAGCGCCGGCTGCGCCCAAACCCGGCAAGCCTCTCCTAATCCCGCGCATTTCGCCCGGCAAAGCGCTCGAGGAGTCCATGCGCGGCGGCTCGCGAGGCAGCGCCTCCAACCAGGGAGGTTTCACGGACCCAATTCCGCGGCGCCCCGGGCAAGGCGGCAGCGTGCCCGGCGGGGAGGGAAGCGGTGGCGGCGGAGAAGGGCTGCTCGGCGGCGCCATCCAGATGCTTACGCCGGATGAAGGCGTGGACTTCACCAACTACCTGGACCGCGTGTTGGCCAGCGTGCGCCGTAATTGGTACGCCGTGATACCCGAATCCGCGCGCATGGGCGAGAAAGGCCGCGTAGTGCTGCAATTCCGCATTCTGCGCGACGGGAACGTGCCCTATCCCGAGCCCAACCTCCTGCTCACCTCCACCAAGGAGCCGCTCGACCGCGCTGCGATGTCTTCCATCCGCGCGTCCAGCCCCTTCGAGCAACTGCCGCCGGCCTTCAGCGGGCCGTACATCGAGCTACGATTCATCTTCCTGTATAATCTTCCTCTCGAAGCTGCCCGGTGAAACTCAACCGCACGCAAATCGTTGGCGCCCTGCTGCTGGCCCTGCTGCTGCTCGTCTTTCTGATGATGCGCTACTGGAATTACCTGGGATGACTTCCTCCGAATTGCACGCTGTTCCGCTGGTGGCTATCGTCGGCCCCACCGGCGCGGGCAAATCCGCGCTGGGCATCGCCGTGGCTGAATGCTTCAGCGGGGAAGTGGTCTGCTGCGATTCTACGCAGATTTATCGCCACTTCGACATCGGCACGGCCAAGGTACCTCCGGCCGAACAGCACGGAATTCCGCATCACTTGGTGGACCTGCTCGATGCCGATGAAGTGTTCACGGCCGGTGACTACCGGCGCCGCGCGCTCGGCGTTCTGCAAGATCTGCAGCGCCGGGAAAAGCTGCCGGTCTTTACAGTGGGCACCGGTCTGTACTTGCGCGCGCTGCTCGAAGGGCTTTCCGACGCGCCAACGCGCTCGGATGAACTGCGCGAGCGCCTGCGCCGCGTGGCGGACGCGCGCGGCCACGCGCATCTGCACCGCATCCTCGCGCGGCTCGACCCCGCCGCCGCCGCACGCATCGCTTCGCGCGACGTGGCCAAGCTGATCCGCGCGCTCGAAGTCCGCCTGCTCACCGGCAAGCCCATCACTGAACTGCATCGCGCGGGCCGCCCGCCGCTCGAGGGCTACCATGCCATCAAGGTTGGACTGTCGCCGCCGCGCGCCGCGCTCTATCAACGCATCGAGCGCCGCGTGGACGCCATGCTCGCCACTGGCTGGCTCGAGGAAGTGCAGGGGCTGGTGGAGAGCGGCATTCCTTCCGGCGCCAAGCCGTTTCAGTTCATCGGCTATGGCGAGCTGCGCACGTATTTGGCCGGCGTAATCACGCGCGACGCTGCGGTGTCCGCGATTCGCCAGGCTACGCGGCGCTACGCCAAACGCCAACTCACGTGGTTCCGCAAGGAACAGGGCGTGCGCTGGTTCGAAGGCTTCGGCGACGACCCGAAGATTGCCGCCGGCGTCGCGGAGTACCTCGCAGAGCAACTCCAGCTTGCGCAGCCACCTCGCGCCTCACAAGCGGGAAGCGTATAATGGCTGTGATGGAGCACGATTCGGTCTTGGGCGTTTGGCCGCTGCGAAGCATCTTTCTGATGGTTCTCTCCTGTTCGTCTGCCGTGCAGGGAATCACCCGCAAGCTATGAAAGCCAGCCCGCAATCTGTCAGCAATCGCGAGCGCGTCCTGCTGGTCGGCGTAGCCGTAAAGCGCGCCTCGCGCATTCCGGGTGTCGAAGCCGGCGTGGCCGAGCGCGAATCGCTGCTTGAACTCGACGAG
>JACOSF010000299.1 GCA_016179005.1 Acidobacteriota bacterium
ACGAGTTTGTGGTCGGCTACGGCCTGGACTACGCCGAGCGCTACCGCAACCTGAAAGACGTCTGCATTCTGACGCTGCCTCCGCAATAACGTGCCGCGAAACGTGCTCACCGCGCAGGACCTCGAGGGCGTCGCCTCCGGCGGCGAAGTCACCATCACGCCCGATACGCTCATTACGCCGCTGGCGCGCGAAGAAGCCGAACGGCGCAACATCACCCTGCGCGTGGTCGAACCGCGGTGCGGCGGCGCCGATCGCGTGGTGGCCATTGGCGCCGACCACGGCGGCTATCCGCTCAAAGAAGAATTGAAGGCCTATCTGCGCACGTGGGGCTACGTCGTGCTCGACCAGGGCACCGATTCGGCCGAAGCCGTGGACTATCCCGACTTCGCAGAAGCGGTGGCCAACGCCGTGGTGCGCGGCGATGCCTGGCGCGGCGTCATCATCGATTCCGCGGGCATCGGCTCCGCGATCGCCGCCAATAAGGTGCCCGGCGCGCGCGCAGCGCTGTGCTATGATCGGCCGTCAGCGCGCAACAGCCGCGAGCACAACGACGCGAATGTTCTTTCGCTGGGCGCCAAAATGATTTCCTCGGATGCGGCGCGCGAGATTCTGGCGCTGTGGCTGGAAACGCCGTTTGCCGGCGGCCGCCATCAGAAGCGCATCGACAAAATCTGCGGTATCGAGTCGAAACACAGTAAGTAGGCAACGAATTTATGATTGAGTGATTTGTGATTGAGTGATTGAGAGACCGCTAGAATTCACCTTTCGGTTTTTCTGAAATCACTCAATCACCATTCACTCAATCACTCAATGAACCGACCGCCAACGGGACAACGCAAATGGCCCCACAACCGCCCCCAATTGATCCCCGCGAACTCGAGCGCGTCATCGCCGCTATCACCGACGAGGTGGTCCACTATTTGAGTGGCGCGGCACCTTCCGCGTCCTCTCCCACCGATGATGCAATTTGCCCCGATTGCCTGGGACACTGCATTGGAATATGCGCTGAAAAAACCCGCAAAGGCATTGCTGCCGGAGCCGATCGCATTTCCGCCAGCGACTCCGTCCAACAATGCGAAGCGGCCATCGCTCCGTACATCGATCACACGCTGCTCAAGCCCGAAGCCAGCCGCGAGCAGGTGATCAAGCTCTGTCAGGAAGCCGTGCGCTTCGGCTTTGCCTCCGTCTGCATCAATCCGTGGAACGTGCCGCTGGCCGCCGAGCACGTGCGCGGCTCCGCGGTGAAGGTCTGCACCGTCGCCGGCTTCCCGCTCGGCGCCACGCTCCCGCAGGTGAAAATCCAGGAGGCCGAAGAGGCCATCAAGCTCGGCGCGCAGGAAGTGGACATGGTCATCAACGTCGGCGCGCTGAAGTCCGGCCAGGACGAATTGGTCGAGCAGGAAATCCGCGGCGTGGTGGAAGCCTGCCATCGCGGCGGCGCGATCTGCAAAGTCATTCTCGAAACGGCGCTGCTCACCACCGAGGAAAAAGTCCGCGCCTCCGTCGCCTGCAAGAATGCCGGCGCGGATTTCGTGAAGACCTCCACCGGCTTTGGCCCGGGCGGCGCCACCGCCGAAGACGTCGCGCTGATGCGCGCCGCTGTCGGCCGCGAGATGGGCATCAAGGCCGCGGGCGGCATCCGCAGTATCGAAGACTTCAAGAAAATGGTCAGCGCCGGCGCCACGCGCATCGGCGCCTCCGCCAGCGTGCGCATCCTCGAAGAAGCCTGCGGCCCCTCGCGAAATTGACACCGCGGTACTCTCGTGCGGTGTCATCCTGAGTCCGCCGCTGGCGGACGAAGGATCCCCCGCCCGCGCCGTTCTCCCGCACCTGTTATAATCATGTGGCGCCAGTGCTGTGCATCTCGCGAACAGCGCCGCGTGCTGCTCACTCAAAATGGACCCCGTCGAAACACCGTCGTCGCTCACTGTGCCTACCGAGGTGCTGGCCACCCTGGCCGAAATCGTCCAGGAGATGAGCGCCTCGCTCGACCTGGACGAAGTCCTGGTCACCGCCGCCGACCTCATCCGCCGCCTCATCGACTACGAAATGTTTGCCGTCCTGCTTCTGGACGAGCGCACGCAGACCCTGCGCTTCCGCTTCGCCATTGGCCACCGCAGGGAGGTGGTCGAGAATTGGCAGATCGCTTTGGGGCAG
>JACOSF010000300.1 GCA_016179005.1 Acidobacteriota bacterium
CCGCGCAGCGTGACGCAGCATCCGATGGGCATGCCCTTGCGGATCTTGAAATTGGCGATGGACTTCTTGGCGCGGGTGATGATGGCCTTCTGGCCGGTGATCTGGCCCAGCTCGCCCGCGGCGACGTCCAGCAGCTTGACGTTCTGGCTGGCTTCGCCGAGACCGATATTGACGATGACCTTCTTCACCTTGGGCACGGCCATGTGGTTCTTCCACCCGAAGCGCTTCATCAGCGCGGGCACGACCTCTTTACGGTACTTGTCTTCCATGCGGCTAATCATTGCTGTCCCTTTTTCTTTTCAACGGGCGGCACAGGCTGTAAGCCTGTGCTACCCACTTTACTTGTCCACCGAAAGACCGCAGCGGCGGCAGATGCGCACGCGGCTGCCGTCCGCCAAACGATTGTGGCCGATGCGCGTGGGCTTGTTGCACGCCGGGCACACCAGCATCACGTTGGAGATATGAATGGGTCCCTCGCGCTCGACGATCCCGCCCTTGATGTTCTTCGAGGGGTTGGGCCGCGTGTGCCGCTTGATCATGTGGGCGTGCTCGACAGTGACCTTCATGGTGACCGCGTCCACGGAGAGCACCCGCGCGGACTTATTGTGAAACTCTTCGCGGTCCTTGCCGCGCATCACGCGCACCATGTCGCCCTTGCGCAGGGAGATGTTCTGCCGGATTTTTTCAGCGACGCGCTTCATTACCAGACCTCCGGGGCGAGGGAAACAATCTTGGTGAACTTTTTCTCGCGCAGCTCGCGGGCCACCGGCCCGAACACGCGCGTGCCGATGGGCTCGTTGGCGTCGTTGATGAGCACGGCGGCGTTGTCGTCGAAGCGGATATACGTGCCGTCCTTGCGGCGGTGTTCCTTGCGCGTGCGCACCACCACGGCCTTCACCACTTTGCCCTGCTTCACCTGACTATCCGGGGCGGCTTCCTTCACTGAGGCGGTGATGACATCGCCCAGCCCGGCGCCCAGCCCAACGTCGCCGCCGAGCGGGTGGATACACATGATGCGGCGCGCGCCGGAATTATCCGCCACCGTCAGCCATGTTCTCATTCGAACCATAAGAGTGCTCCGTTCAAATCATCACTGCGCAGCCAAGAGTGGCTGCGCTACTCTGCGCGGGTCGAGCGGGCGACAATTTCCGCCAGGCGCCAGCGCTTCAGCTTGGACATCGGCCGGGTCTCGACGATGCGCACGGTGTCGCCCTCGCGAGCCTCGCTGGCTTCGTCGTGGGCGTAAAACTTTTTGTGGACGCTCATCACGCGCTTGTAAAGACCGTGCTGCACGCGCCGGGTCACCTTGACGACAATCGTCTTCTGCATCCTGGCGCTGGTGACCACGCCGATCTTGGATTGTCGCGGCCGGCGTTCAATCTGCGTTGCCGCGGCGGTGGGATTCTCTTCCATCGGTTACCTCTTCTCGCTCTTCGGCGCCTGCTCGTGCAGGAGCGTCTTCACGCGGGCCAGATCCTTGCGGGCCTCGCGCAGTTTCTTCAAACCCTCGGCCTGGCCGCTGGACATCTGGAAGCGGAGGCGAAAAACCTGCTCAGAGAGTTCGCGCTCCTGAAGCTGGAGTTCTTCGGGCTTCATGTCGCGAAATTTTTCCACGCGCCGCGGCATCACAGACCTCCCGCGCGAGAGACGAATTTGGTGGGGATGGGCAGCTTGTGAGCCGCGAGGGTCATGGCTTCCTTCGCCGTGGCTTCATCCACGCCGGCCATCTCAAACATCACCCGTCCGGCCTTCACCGGGGCCACCCAAAATTCCGGCGCGCCCTTGCCCTTGCCCATGCGGGTTTCCGCGGGCTTCTTGGTGTAGGGCTTGTCCGGAAAGATGCGGATCCAGAGCTTGCCGCCGCGCTTGATGAAGCGCGTGATAGCCACGCGGGAAGCTTCGATCTGGCGGTCGGTGATCCAGGCGCACTCGAGAGCCTTGAGCCCGTAATCGCCGAACGCGAGCGTGCCGCCGCGCCAGGCCTTGCCTCCGCGACGCCCGCGCTGCTGCTTGCGGTACTTTACTTTTTTCGGCATCAACATAATGTTTTTCCGTTCCTGCGGGCGGGGCTAAAGCCCGCCCCTACGAATGCGCTAAGCACCCACCGGGGTGGCCTCACTGGCTGTCGCCGGCTTACGCTTGCGTTCGGGCATCTTTTCGCCCTGGAAGATCCAGCACTTCACACCGATCACACCGTAGGTGGTGTAGGCCTGCGCGAAACCGTAATCAATGTCCGCGCGGAGCGTCTGCAGCGGCAGGCGGCCCTGCAGGTACCACTCGGAACGCGCAATTTCCGCGCCGTTCAGGCGGCCGCCGACGCGAACCTTGATGCCCTTGCAACCAAAGCGCAGCGCGGAATCCACAGACTTGCGCATGGCGCGGCGGAAGGCCACGCGCTTTTCCAGTTGCATGGCGATGGACTCCGCCACAAGCTGGGCGTCGAGTTCCGGGCGGTGCACTTCCTGAATATCAATGTGCACTTCGCGATGCGTGCGCTTCTGCACTTCGCTCTTCAGCTTGTCGATCTCCGAGCCCTTGCGGCCGATGATGATGCCGGGGCGCGCAGAGTAGATGCGGATGACGAGTTTGTTGGCGGCGCGCTCGATCTCAATGCTGCTGATGCTGGCGGAGCGCAGCTTTTCTTTCAGCTCGTTGCGCAGCTTCACATCCTCGTGCAGCAGGTCGGCGTAATCCTTGCCGGCAAACCAGCGCGACTTCCAGGTCCGGATGTAACCGAGCCGAAAGCCGAACGGGTGAGTTTTCTGACCCAAAGTGCCCTCCTACTTCTTCTTCGCCGGGGACTTTTTCTTGCCCGCGAGCGTTTTGCGAACCTTGCGAACGGCGCCAGAGACGCCCTTGCTGGCAGCGGCTTCGGCGGCAGCGGCTTCGGCGCGGCCGGCGGCGGCGCGGTGATGCTCGGCCAGCTCGACGACGATGTGGCTGGTGCGCTTCTGATAGCGGAAGGCGCGGCCCATCGGCGCGGGACGAATGCGCTTCCAGCGCGGCCCTTCGTTGATGTAGCAGCGCGAAACGAACAGCTCGTCCACGTCCAGGGACTCGCCGGCGCTATCCGCCTTGTTTTCGGCGTTGGCGATGGCGCTGCGCAGAATCTTCTCGATGTCCTTGGCCGCACGCTTCTTGGTGAAGCGCAGCGTCTGTATGGCATCCGCAGCGCGCTTGCCGCGGATCAGGTCGATCACCAGGCGCGCCTTCTGCGGCGAGACGCGGATGTAGCGCCCGATGGCGCGGGATTCAATGGCGTGCAGTGGCTGTGGCTGTGTGGACATGTCTTATGCCTTTGGCGCCGGGGCCGAACCGCCCGCCGGTGCCGATCCGCCCGCCGGAGCCGCGCCACCCGCCGGGGCCGCGCCCGGAGCGCCGGCGACCCCCGCGGCCTTCTCGAGAGCAATGCGAACGGAGTGGCCCTTGAAGGTGCGCGTGGGCGAAAATTCGCCGAGCTTGTGTCCCACCATCTGCTCGGTGACGTACACGGGAATAAATTTTTTGCCGTTGTGCACGGCGATGGTGTGGCCCACCATCTCGGGAAGAATCGTGGAGCGGCGGGACCACGTCTTGATGACTTTCTTTTCGTTGCGGTCGTTCAGCGCGTCCACCTTCTGACGCAGGTGGTCGTCAATGAACGGGCCCTTTTTCAGCGAACGTGGCATCGTTTCCTCTTTAACTCTACTTAACCTCGGACTTTCTTTCTCTCCCGCGCTGCGCAACGGGCGGCGGGATAAACCCGCCGCTACTCTCCGACACGGCGCAGCTTGATCCACTGCGCGCGGCGCAGCTTGCGGAAGCCGCGCACCGGCCCGGGGACGCGGTGCGACACCGGGCAGAAAGGACAAACAAACCGCGTGCCGAGGGCGTTGGCCTGCTTTTCCACCAGGACCGCCCAGCCGGGCTTGCAGACGCGGTACATCACCATGGCGGGCAGCGGGGCCGGCGGACGCACAGCCGGCTTGACCGAGCGCTTGAGCTTCGCCTTGCGCGCTGCGGAGCGGCGCGAAGCGGAAGCTGCACGACGTCGAGTTGCTCTCATCCCTTGCCTCTCTCTCACCCGCCGCGCCGGGTGATGTGAACGGGGCGGTCCAAAGACCGACCCCTACAATCTGCTTGCAGTTGGCGGGCTAAAGCCCGCCCCTACATTTCGTCTCTTGGGCGGGCACATCGGCCCACCCCTACAAAATCAACGACGCGTTACTTCTGGCGGCGCTGGACAATGAACTTGTCTGTGCGCTTGTTGTTGCGCGTCTTGTAGCCCAGCGTGGGCGTGCCCCACGGAGTCATGGGGTGGTTGCCCTTGACGCGGCCTTCACCGCCGCCGTGCGGGTGATCCACCGGGTTCATGGCCACGCCACGATTCGTCGGACGGCGCCCGTGCCAGCGCGTGCGGCCGGCCTTGCCGTAGGTGACGTTCTCGTGGTCCACGTTGCCGAGCTGACCGATGGAAGCCATGCACGACAGACTGAACTTGCGCACTTCGCCGCTGGGCAGCTTGACCAGC
>JACOSF010000065.1 GCA_016179005.1 Acidobacteriota bacterium
CCGGTCGCCCCGGACCGCGTCCCAGGCGGCTCGAGTGGCGGTTCGGCGGCGGCCGTCGCTGCGGGCTTGGCCGTCGCCGCGCTGGGCACGGATACCGGCGGCTCGATCCGCCAGCCCGGCGCCCTTTGCGGCATCCCGGCGATGATGGGCACCTATGGCCGCGTCTCCCGCTACGGCCTGATTGCTTTTGCGTCGTCGCTCGACCGCATCGGTCCCTTCGCCACCACCGTTCAGGACGTTGCCTCCGTCCTGGCCGTCATCGCCGGGCGCGACGCCGCCGATTCCACATGTGTCCCCGTCCCGGTTCCCGACTATTCCGCAGAGCTGGACCGCTCCGTCCGAGGCCTGCGCATCGGCATTCCACGGGAGTATTTCGCGGAGGGAATGGACCCGGCTGTCCGCCAAAAGGTTGAAGCCGGCATCAAGCTCCTCGAAAGCCTGGGTTGCGTGCCGGTCGAGCTACGCATGCCGCACACGGACTACGCCATCGCCACCTACTACATCGTGGCCACAGCCGAAGCCAGCTCCAATCTGGCACGCTATGACGGTGTGCGCTACGGCTTGCGCGTTCCCGGCGCCACCCTCCTCGACATGTATAAGAAAACCCGCGGCCGCGGATTCGGCCCCGAGGTCAAGCGCCGCATCATGCTTGGCACCTACGCCCTTTCCAGCGGCTATTACGACGCCTACTACCTCAAGGCCCAAAAGGTGCGGACGCTGATTGCCCGGGACTTTGTCCAGGCGTTCCAGAAGGTGGATGCCATCGTCACTCCTACTTCGCCCTGCCCTGCCTTCCGGCTCGGCGAGAAAACCGACGACCCGCTCCAGATGTACCTGGCCGATATCTATACCGTCACCGGCTCGCTAGCCGGCGTGCCGGGCATTTCCGTGCCCTGCGGCAAGACCCCGGAAGGGCTGCCCGTCGGCCTCCAGATCTTTGGCCCCCACTTTGAAGAGTCTCGAGTGCTGCAATTGGCGCACGCTTTCGAAAAGGCCGGAGGATTCTCCCTTGCCTGACATTTATCGCATCACCGCGCTGCTCAACCGCTCTCAAGCCGGGCTATATGCCGCGGCTCAGGCTATCCCCGAGGACTCCTGGCGCAAGCCGCCTTCTCCCGGAGCGTGGTCGGCAGCCGAGGTTTTTGCTCACCTGACGATGGTGGAGGAGGCCATTACAGCCGGGATGGCACGGATAATCGCCGCCCCTCCAAAGGGACTTCCTTTATGGAAGCGCGTTCACTTCCCGGCGCGACTCGCTCAAATTCGCCAACTGAAACGCAAAACTCCGATTCCCCTCGACCCGGCCTTGGTGCTGGACAAGGCCGAATCACTCTCCCGCCACACGGCTCTCCGAAAGCGCGCGCTGGACTTGCTTTCCGAGAATGCCGGCCGCGATCTCGGCGCATACCGTCATAAGCATCCCTTTTTCGGCTACCTGAACTTCTATGACTGGTTCTGCACTATCGGCTACCATGAGTTGCGTCACTCGGAACAACTCCAAGAAATCGTAGAAGTCTTCCAAAAGTAATTTCGAAACTGAACTGTTCTTTCCTCTTTGGGCCATGCTGGTGCACTTGCCCGGGGAACCTGTCCTCCTGCAAAACCTCTGCCGATGCGCACAAATCTTTACAACATCGTCACTTCCGGGCGGCGTACTAGTCATAAAGTTTTTGTGTACAAGAACGGAAAGACTATTGCTCTGAGTTTTGTGGCAGCGTTTACTATATGGGCTGCATCACATAGGTGTGCGAGGTCAACTTGGTCACGATCAAATCCAGCCAGAAGCTGTTTACAGCGGATGAGGTCTCCCGGCTCACCGGAATTTGCCTCGATCACCTCCAGAGCCTTGCGCGCAGCAAGCACCTCGGATTTATCGCTCGCGCCGCGGAGGCCGCCGGTGCGCAGGCCGAGGAATGGTTGTTCACCAATTCCGACTTGATGATCCTGACCGTCCTTTACCCCCGCTGCCAGCACAAGTCCGCTTAGTCTCGAAACGCCAGGCGGCCTATAGTCTTGGACAAAGA
Organism: Acidobacteriota bacterium; assembly: GCA_016179005.1. GTDB lineage: Bacteria > Acidobacteriota > Terriglobia > Acidiferrales > UBA7541 > JACQDE01. The sequence continues at coordinate 2,025 of JACOSF010000065.1, forward strand.
AAAACGCCCCGACCCCGCAGCGCGGGATCGGGGCGTTTCGTTTTCTGCTCTACATGAAGTCAGTTTGGAATCTTGCCCGTTAGCTCCGCCCACGTCCTCTCGACTGCTTGTGTAGAAGCCGCCGCGAAGCCAGGTGGGTTTGGTGGTTGGTAGGCCGGGAAGCCTGCCTGGTGTTTGCTCAGGTCTATGGACTTCTTGGCGTCCTCCAGTGTCATGCCCTTCCCAATGGCATCCTTGACCGCGGCCACCATGTCCTTCATATATGCCAGCAGCCGGTCCACCTGCTCTTTGCCCGTTTGGACGCCCCCATGACCGGTCACTGCCGTATCCCAATCCAGATTACGGACGGAGTCCAGGGTCCCAATCCACTGCGAAGGATACGCGTCGCGCATGAAGGGAATGCCATTGGTGAGCAGGTCCCCGGTGACCACGACCCGTTCCTTGGGAAGATAAATCACCACATCGCCGCGAGTGTGCCCTTTGCCGAAAAACAAGATATGGATCGTCCGGTCCGGCTTGTATAGCACCAGGCTGCGCTCAAACGTAATCGTCGGCAGCGCAATTTGGATCGATTTCAGCTCCTCCAAATACGCCTTGTCGCTGGCCAATCGTCCCGACAGGTTGGTCCGGCCGACGTCGGTGAGTGGAGTTCCGTCCGTCGCCTTGCCCTCCGCCAGCATCTTTTCCGTTCGGGCGATGCGGCCCGGCACATCTTTGGTGAGCTGATCCTGGACAGAAGGAATGGCCTTGCTGACCATGTCTTCCCGGGCGGTGTGCTGGGCGATGTACTCGACGCCGGACCCGAAGACGCTCACATAGGCTTGGTTGCCCTGGACATGGTCGTTGTGCCAATGGGTGTTCACCACATACCGCACCGGCTTGTTGGTGATCTTGCGGATCTCGGCAATCAGGTCTTTTGCCCAACTCGGCCGAAAGTGCGTGTCCACTACCAGCACATCATCTTTATTCACGATGAACGCCCCGTTCGAAGCAACTCCGGCGCGTCCAATCGCCGCATATACCCCATCCGCCACCTTGACGATGTCGAATGATTGCGCCATCCCCGACGGCGCAAACAGGCCCAGACTCAGCAGGAGCACCACCACACCCAGCATCTTTCGCCTCATCTCACCCCTCCCGGTTTTTCTGTGCTCTCGAAGGGCGGCACTCTAGCACATCCCAGCCCTGTTCGCACATTCGCCTCTTTGTTCCAGCCATTTACCCCAACGCGCCTGCGGGACTATGCTGAGGATGGGCATCCGCTCGCCGAAGGCGGGCCAAACCGCACACTGCTCGGATGCATCCAATCACGGGGGTACCGGAGCGATTCTCCGGCCCGGAGCAAGGGTAGAATCGAGGCGGCTTGAGCATTGCCACACAAAGTCGTTTTGCCGCACGTGTCTGCTTCCTCTCGTGGTCTGCCGTGTTTCTGGCACTGTCGCTTTTCGCATCCGCGCCTCCAGTTCCCGAAGCGCGGTCACAGGAGACTCAGGCCGGACAGCAGAAGCCGGACATCGCCCATGCCGCTCCGCGCGGGAAGAAACTCGTCCTGACGGACGGCTCCTTCCATCTGGTACGCAGTTATGAGCGCCAGGGCGAGCGCGTTCGCTTCTACAGCGTCGAGCGCTCCGCGTGGGAGGAAATCCCCGCGTCTTTGGTTGACTGGGAGGCTACCCGCAAGGAAGAGGCCGCGGCTGCCGGTCTGGAAGCGAAGATCGAGGAAAAAAAGAAAGAATTACGCAAGCAGCGCATTGCCGAGGAAGTGGATGCGGACGCCAGCCTTGAGGTGGCGCCGGGAGTTTTTCTTCCTGACGCTCCCGGCCTGTTCGTGCTCGAGGGCAAGACCATTCGCTCTCTGGAACTTGTCGGCGCCGATATTCGCCGCGACAAGGGCCGCTTGATTACCCAGATTTTTGTGCCCGTCCCCCTGCCTACCCTCCACCGCGTGGAGCTTCCCGGCACGCGAGCCTCTTTTCGCATTGCCACTGCCCAGCCGGAATTCTTCATCCGCACGCCGGATGGCCACGAGCCGGAAATGGAGCTCATCCAGGCTCGCGTCAAGGGCGCAGCCCGTGAAATCGAGCGCGTCAACACGATCCTGTCCGGGGAAAAGTTCGAGGATCGCAAGGTCGTCTCGGTCGAGCGTTGGAAGCTTGCCAAAGGCGTCTTCCGCCTGACGCTCAGCCAGTCGCTCGACCCCGGCGAATACGTTCTGGCGGAAATTCGGCCTGACGAAGGCATGGACCTGGGCGTGTGGGAATTTGGTGTGGACCCGCCCGCTCGCAAAGCCGGCGCTCCGCCGGCTGCTCCGCGCAAGCCGCCCGCAAAAAAATAAGCCCGCCGATGGCGGGCTGCTTTGCAAGAACCCCACCCTTGGCGGAGTCAAGGGTGGGCCACCCACAAAATCAAAACCATAAATCCCAAAACATGAAACCTCGCTCGTTCACTCCCCGGTGAACTGCCGCAGTGGTATGCTCTGGTTGTGCTCGGCCGTCAAGTGCAATTCGGAGGGGATGGGTGGGCCACCCGCCCTACGAGGGGCACGACGAGGACCCACTTTCGATCCACAAATACCTCTATGTGGAGGCCGACCCCGTAGACAACACCGATCCTTGCGGCAGATGCCTCCCTTCGATCGGAGGCTGGGGGAACATCGTTCAGCAGTACATCTTTGCGGACTTCCGGCAGAAGACGGGAGGGTTTGGTCTTAAAATCAGCATCAACGATATTTTGGGCAAGACGGTGCCGAGCGGCGGCCTGATGCCGGACTTGATTGACCCGAACACTCTCCGCGAGTGGGGCATTGGCCAAGTGTAGGAGATCAAGTCCGTTTATTCCGCGGTTGCGGCAGCGGCGAAGGTTGCTCTGTATGTGAGCGTTCTCAACATATATGGCAGAGAAACTGACTCAAATGGATTCCAGGGCTCACCTATATAGCTCCGCCAATCGAACCAATCAACCCGTCTACGATAGCCATTACCAGTCAGCCCTCCCCGGGCGTGATAACATATTGCGTGATCAACCAAACGGAGTTGGTTGCTTTGGCGACATCGGCGGTCGCAGCCGCGCTGTATCTGGACTTCTCGACAGCGACCTTAACCGCCGCCTACGGCTTTGCGTACTGATCCCATGCGACTGACGAACCGCGCAGAAACCGAATGGAAGGCCGCTCGCCAGGAATTCGCCGAGAGGTACTATCGCTGGGCGATCAAGGACGCGCGAAGAGAAACGGAGGAGGATTTTCCCTTCGTCCGGAGGGTACGGAACCAGACGGTGTACGGCTTTCTCGAAATGATCGAGCCGATGGAGATGAACGAGCGTCTGCGGCTTATGACGGCTCTTGTGAAGCGATCTCATAATTTGGGCCTTGGTCGCCTCGCTGAAACGATGACCCCGGAAGACGAATCCCTGGTCCAACGGTACTGGGAATATGACCACGGTGAGATCATCCCGGGTATCAGGGCAAGACTGCCGATCATGCGCGACGGCAAACACAAGCGGATGAGGATGGAGGGGGAACGCTTCAAACTAGCAAAGATAGACCGGAGGGTGCTCCACCGGGCGATTATCGAGAGGCTGAGAGGCGTTTGCGGTCCGAAACTTGGAAAGCACGGTTCGCGGTCTTCCTCTTCCTTCGAGAGCACGGTGGGATCGTGGACACTGACGACGGAGTTCAGCACTGGTTCGAAGTTCTGGCATTTCGACTACTTCCACCGCCTCCTGACTCCCGGTGGCCTGATCGTGGGTCTGGGCATGAGCCTTGAGCACTGGCTTGGAATGGGTGGCAGCCAAACCTACTGGGAGCTGGAGGACGAATCGCAGGTCGAACGCGCCGTCGACGCCCTGTGTGGCGTTTGCGCGCACTTCCTGCGCGAGGCAGCTATTTTCCTGGAGGGCTTTGAGCCACCGAAAAAACTATAAGTTCCGGCGGTTAACGCTGAATGTCGGGGAGCGTCTGGAGCGCGGTGCTGGCGCGCCGGGAGGGAAAGGACACGTCACGCTAGAATGGCTGCTGCAGAGCAACCTGCGTTTGCTGTAGAGTCCGCAAAGAAAAGAACGAGTTAGGGAATTTCGGTCCCTGTCGAGGACTGCTGAGGCGCCCACCGTTAACTTGTCGGAAGGCGCGCGCAGCGGCAGGAGGGAACACCGCAGAACGGCACCATCTCCTACACCTACGACCGCGTTGGCAACCGGCAGCAACTCACTTCCTCAGTTCCGGCGATTCCGTCGGGCCTATTCAGCTACGACGCCCGCGACCGCGTCTCCAGCGGCGGAGAATCCTACGATAGCAACGGCAATGTCACTGCTTCCGGCGGCGTCGCTGTCACTTACGACTTCGAAAATCACCTTGCCACCAAAAACAACGTACAGGTGTTTTATGACGGCGACGGGGTGCGCGTGGCCAAAAAGGTGGGCACGCAGACCACGTGGTACGTCACCGCCGAGCGGAACCCAACCGGCTATGCGCAGGTCATTCACGAGCAGAGCACGGTTTCGGGGAGCTCGTTCGAGCCGGTGCGGGAGTATGTCTATGCAGGCAGCCAGATGGTGGCCACACTGGCGGGCTGTATTGCGCTTCACTTTAGTACTGATTCTTAGGCTTGCGCCGCTTGGGGTTCCGGCAAAGCCTGGGCATCGCTGTTCATGGCGGGGAAGGAAAGCGTGAAGAGCGCGCCGCCCTCCGCCAGCGACCGCGCCTCGATGGTGCCTCCGTGCTCGCGCATGATGGCCATGCAGATGCTCAACCCCAGCCCGGTGCCCCGCCCGGGGCGTTTGGTGGTGAAAAACGGGTCGAAGATTCGCGGCAGGATGCCCGCCGGAATGCCCGGCCCATTGTCCTGGATTGACACTTGCACTTCCGCTCCGCGATGCTCCACCCGCACGCTGAGTTTCCCCTCCCCGTCCACTTCGCGGATGGCCTGTTCGGCATTCACAATCAAGTTCAGGAACACCTGCATCAGTTGGTGCGCATCGCCCAGCACCGGCGGCACTCCCGGCTCCACCGTGTATTCCACTTTGATGTTGTTCACATGCAGCGAGTACTCATGCAACTGGATCGTGTGCAGCACCAGCTCGTCCAGCCGCACCTGGCCCCGCCGCGGCGCTCGCGGCCTTGAAAACGTCAGCAGGTTCTGCACGATTTCCGCCGCTCGCCGCGCCTGCTTCTGGATCAACTCCAACTGCCGCCTCATGGCCTCATCCGGCGCTTTCTCCCGCAGCAGATCATTAATCCCCAGGATCGCCGTCAGCGGGTTGTTCAACTCGTGTGCCACGCCCGCCATCATCTGCCCCATCGCCGCCAGGCGTTCCGATTGGCTCACCTGCTGCTCCAGCCGCTTCAGATCCGTGATATCCCGCGCCGACGCGATCACCCCGATGATGTTCCCGCCCGCATCGCTCAACGCGCTGGCCGTCCCGCGCACCGTCCGCCAGCTTCCATCCTTGTGCAGCGTCCGGTATTCCACTGTCCCGTAGGCACGTTTCCCCTCCATCAACTCCCGGTGCAACTCCAGCAGCACCTTACGGTCGTCCACGTGCGTCCGCTCTCCCAGCGCCTTCCCTAATATCTCCTCGGGCTCGTACCCCAGTTGATCCTTCATCCGCGCGCTGACGTACGTGTACTTTCCCTCCCGATCCATCACCACAATCATGTCCGGGAAGCTCTCCACCAGCCGCCGCGCAAACTCCTGCTCCTGATGCAGCCGCCTCTCCATCTCCCGGCGCAGGGTGATGTCCACCAGGGTGCCCTGGTAGCGCAGCACCCGCCCCGCTGTGTCGCGGATCGCGGTGGACGTATCCAGGCAGATCAGCGCCTTCCCGTCCTTCCGCCTCAACACGATTTCCCGCTCCCGCAGCGTGTGCTGGTCATCGAACTCCTGCAGCAGGCCAGTCCGGTCCTCAGCGTTCATGTACAATTCGTTCACGTTCTCCTGCAACAATTCGTCCTTGTTCTCGTACCCCAGCATGGCCACCAGCGCCGGATTGGCGTCTAGCAACCGTCCTTCCGGCGTCGAAAAATACACCCCTTCGTGCAACGTCTCGAACAGTTGCGTGAACCGCGCCTCGCTCTCCCGCTCGTACGTCACGTCCCGCGCGAGCCCGCTCACCCCCACCACTTTGCCGTCCTTCACCACCCCGCGCAGCGTGCAATCGAAATAGCGCACCCCGCTCGTCTTTCTCATGCGGATGCGCAGGATGCCCTGCCAGAATCGCCGCTCCACGAACCGCGCCAGCGCGCGATCGGCCGTCTCCCGCGTCGGCTCCTCGATGATCGACTCCAGGTTCCGCCCCACCAGATCCCGGAACGGCAGCTCGGCTAGCTCCGCAAATCGCTGGTTCACCGCACGGATCTCTCCCTCCAGACTCGCCGAAAACATCACGTCATCCATGCTGTCGATGAGCTCGCGGTAACCCTGTTGGGAGCGGGATACGACGTGGAAAAGTTCTTCCAAGCGGAGCAGCCGGTCCTGGATGTTCGGGGAGGCGCTTTCTGCAACGGGCGGGAACGCTGTCCCCGGGCCCCGCGGAACTCTGGCCGTCTTTTGTCCGGCGGCGGCAGTGTCCATCCGAGTTGATCCTTGCATGGCCATTGGCCGGCCTTTGCTCCTGGTGCGCATCTTCTTTTCTCTGCTGTCGCCTGCGTCTGTCCCTGTGCGCATGGGTCAGGCTTGGACGTGGAGATTCTAGGCCGTTCGCGCGTGGCCGGGCAAATTGAATTCAGCCGCGAGTTTCCAGCCTGGCACTTCATGGCCGCTCGTGGCGCTCCTTTTGGCTCCTTCACCGGATGGCTTCGACACAAAAACACGAATCGGCGGCAGGCCCATGGGCCTGCCGCCGATTCTCTTCTAATTCGCGCTGAAGGACTGCGATCGTCTTTTCACATGCCGGCCCCTTCGCTTCGCTCTGGGCAAGCTAAAGGCCGGCGTTACATTGCTAGTTTTCCGCCACCGCGCCGGCATCCTTGCGCAGAAATTCCAATGCCGCCGCTTCTTCCGGTGTCAGTTCTCCTGCAGCCTCTCCGGTCTCTTCACCCACGGGAACCTCCGTCGGCGTTTCCGTCAGCAGTTTGATGTTGCGGTAATGCTCGATTCCCGTCCCCGCGGGGATCAGGCGGCCCATGATGACGTTTTCCTTCAGGCCGCGCAGGTAATCCACCTTCCCGCTGATCGCCGCTTCCGTCAACACGCGTGTCGTCTCCTGGAAGCTCGCCGCGCTGATGAACGAGTCCGTGGAGAGCGACGCCTTGGTGATCCCCAGCAACAACGGGCGCCCCGTTGCCGGCCGCTGCCCATCCGACAGAATGCGCTCGTTCTCCTCCCGGAAGCGGAACTTGTCGATCTGCTCCTCCAGCAGGAACATGGTATCGCCAACGTCCTCCACCTTTACCCAGCGCATCATTTGCCGGACGATGGTTTCGATGTGCTTGTCGTTGATGTTCACGCCCTGCAGACGGTAGACCTCCTGAATCGAGTTCACCAGGTACGCCTGCGTGTATTTTTCGCCGAGCACGGCCAGCAGGTCGTGCGGGTTCAGCGGCCCATCGATGAGCGGCTCACCGGCCTTCACGTGGTCGCCCTCTTGCACGTTGATGTGCACCCCGCGCGGCAGCGAGTACTCCTTCACCGTCCGCCCGTCTTCGCTCTCCACCGTAATTTTCCGCAGCCCCTTGGCGATCTCTCCGTACTTCACAATTCCATCGATTTCGGAGATCACCGCCGGGTCCTTGGGCTTGCGCGTTTCGAACAACTCCACTACGCGCGGCAAACCGCCCGTGATGTCCTTCGTCTTGGTGGTTTCCCGCGGGATCTTCGCCAGCACGTCGCCCGGGCTGGCTTCGTCGCCGTCCTGCACCATCAAGTGCGCGCGCGACGGCATCAGGTACTTCTTGCGCACACGCCCCGCGGAGTCCCGGATCAGGATGGTCGGCTGGTGTTTTTCGTCGCCCGGCGGCAGCGTGACCACCAATTGCGCCAGGCCGGTCACCTCGTCCACCTGTTCTTCAATCGTCACGCCCGGCTGCAGGTCCTTGTACTGCACCGTGCCGCCCACTTCGGTCAGGATGGAGAAGGTGTACGGGTCCCATTCCGCCAGCGTCTGGCCCACGGTCACCGCTTCACCGTCTGCTACCCGCAACTTCGCGCCGTACACCACGTGGTAGCGCTCTTTCTCGCGGCCCTTCTCGTCCACCACCGCGATCAGCCCGGCGCGGTTCATGGAAATCAGAATGCCCCGGCCCTCCACCACGTTCAAGTCGATGAACTTCACGTACCCGTTATTCTTCGCGTCCACTTTGGATTGCTCGGTCACGCGCGTGGCCGTGCCGCCGATGTGGAACGTGCGCATGGTCAACTGCGTGCCCGGTTCGCCGATGGACTGCGCGGCGATCACGCCCACCGCCTCGCCCATCTCCACCATCCGCCCGGTCGCCAGGTTGCGGCCGTAGCAGCGCGCGCACACCCCGCGCTGGGTTTCACACGTCAAGACCGAGCGGATCTTCACCCGCTCGATCCCCGCGCCCTGGATGGCGTTGGCCAGTTCTTCGGTAATTTCTTCGTTGATGTTCACGATCACGCTGCCCTCGTAGTCCTTGATTTTCTCGAGGGAAACGCGACCGATGACGCGCTCGCGCAGCGGTTCGACTTCCACGCCGGCCTCGACGATGGGCTCCACGTAGATGCCGTCCACCGTGCCGCAGTCGATCTCGGAGATGATCACGTCCTGGGCCACGTCCACCAGCCGCCGCGTCAGGTAGCCGGAGTCCGCCGTCTTCAGCGCGGTGTCCGCCAGGCCCTTGCGCGCGCCGTGCGTGGAGATGAAGTACTGCAGCACCGTCAATCCTTCGCGGAAGTTGGAAGTGATGGGTGTCTCGATGACTTCACCCGAAGGCTTGGCCATCAAGCCGCGCATGCCGCTCAGCTGGCGGATTTGCTGCTTGGAGCCGCGCGCGCCGGAGTCCGCCATCACGTAAATCGGATTGATCACGCCTTCCTTGTCCTGCCGCTCCAGGGCTTTGAACATCTCTTCCGAGACGCGTTCGGTGACGTCGCCCCAGATGGAGATCACTTTGTTGTAGCGCTCGCCGTTGGTGATGGCGCCGTCCAGGTATTGCTGCTGCACCTTGACGACCTCCTTTTCCGCGGATTCCACCAGCTTGGCCTTGTCGCCCGGAATAATCATGTCGTCGATGCCGATGGAAATCCCCGCCTTGGTGGCGTAGAGGAAGCCGAGTTCCTTCAGCTCGTCGAGCAGCGGAACGGTTCGCTCGATACCAAAGCGCAGATAGCAATACTGCACCAATTGCTGCACGCCCTTCTTTTTCAGCAGGCCGTTGATGAACGGCATGCCTGCGGGCAGGTGGTCGTTGAAGATTACCCGGCCGACGGTGGTACCGATGAACTGGCGGTTCAGAGTGATGGGTTCCGCGTGCGGCACATCCTGATCGTCGTACGCGGTGGTGAGATCGATGGCCTCGCCGGTGTACCGCAAGCGGATAGGCGTCAGCAGCTCCACCTCGCCCCCGTCGAGCGCCAGCATCACGTCCTCCGGATTGCCGAACGTGCGGCCCTCGCCTTTGCTGCCGGGCTTGGACTTCGTGAGGTAATAGATGCCCAGCACCATGTCTTGCGTGGGAAC